>DASYJZ010000651.1:0-6910 GCA_035995965.1 Longimicrobium sp.
GGGATAGGCGCCGGTGATCAGCGGGCCGCGGCTGCGCATCTCCCAGTGCATCAGCGGGCCTTCGGTGCGCGCGGTGACGGGGTTGGGGCGGTCGAGGACGATGAAGGGGATGCCGCGCTTCGCCGCCTCCTCCATCGCGAAGGTCATCGTCCAGACGTAGGTGTACGGCCGCGCGCCGATGTCCTGGATGTCGAAGACGAGCACGTCGACGCCGGCGAGCATGGCGCTGGTCGGCCGCTGGGTGGCGCCGTAGAGGGAGAAGACGGGGATGCCGGTGCGCGCGTCGCGGCCGTTGCCAATGTGCTCGCCGCCCTCGGTGGTGCCGCGGATGCCGTGCTCGGGCGCGTAGAGCGCCACCAGCCGCACGCCCGCCGTGGCGTGGAGCACGTCCACGTCGCTGCGGCCGTCGCGGGTGACGGCGGTCTGGTTGGTGATCAGCCCCACGCGCCGGCCCCGCACCAGGTGCAGCGAGTCGCGCAGCAGCACGTCGATCCCCGGCAGCGGCACCGCCTCGTCCGCCGCCGCGCCCGGAAGGGCGGCGCGGACGACCTGCGCCGGCGCGGCCCGTGGCGCCGCGATGCTCCCGGCAGACGCGGTCCATGCCAGCGCGGCGCCGAGGACCGCCGCGGGCGCGGCGATACGGAGGACGGGGACCATCGGCATTGGGACTGGGGCTGTGCGGGTGCGGCGAGGGACGACCGTGTTCCTTCTACTGAAACGCGCGCTGATTGATCCTGTACTTCAATGGATTGGCCTCACGCAGGCCGCGGAGACGCAGAGAAGGCCGCGCGCTCCCTCTGCGTCTCCGCGGCTCCGCGTGAGACGGTCTGTTCCTGAATCGCGGCTTCAGTGCTTCAGGCTTCGCGCGAAAAGATCGAGCGTTCGCGTCCACGCGTCGGCTGCCGCCTCGGCGTTGTAGGACGGGCCGGACGGGTTGGCGAAGCCGTGGCCGGCGTCGTAGTAGTGGAAGTCGACCGTCTTGCCCAGCGACTTCAGCTCGCTTTCCATCTTCCGCACGCTGTCGGCCGGGATCCCCTGGTCGCGCAGGCCAAAGAAGCCGGCCAGCGGCGCATCCAAACGGGCGAGCTGGGTCCGGTCGGTCACCGGCTGGCCGTAGTAGACCGCCGCCGCGTCGATGCGCTCGGGGAGCTGCAGTGCCGTCTGCAGCGACCATCCGCCGCCGAAGCACCACCCGATGACGCCCACCTTCGGCGCGTGCATCCGCGTTCCCAGGAACTCGGCGGCGGCCTGCAGGTTCTGCATCCCCACGGGGCGGTTCTGCATCACCTCCATCATGTACGCGCGGGCTTCGGTGGGGTTGGTGGCGACGCGGCCGTACATGTCCACGGCCAGCACGCGGTAGCCCTCGCCCGCCAGCCGCCGCGCCATCATCCGGACGTTGTCGTTCAGCCCCCACCACTCGTGGATCATCACCACCCCGGGGAGCCGTGCGTCCGCGCCCGCGGAGGCCGGGCGCGCCATGTAGCCGCGCAGCTCGCGCCCGCCGACGTTGCCGTAGACGACCTCCTCGGCGGTGACCGGCTGGCGCGGCTCCATCGCCGACGCGTTGGCGACGGGGCTCTGGCCCGCGTGCTCGTGCGCCATGGCGTTCACGTGCGCCGTGTCTTCCGACGCGGCTCCGCCCCGGCCGCCCGCGCAGCCGGCGGCCAGGAAGAGGGTGCTGATCATCATGACCTCACGGCGCATCTCGTTCCTCCACGTGGATGGCGATCTCGAACCCGCCGCCTCGGGCAGCATCGAACGTGCCCCCGGCAGTTCGGTGACGATTCCATCGGCGGTGGAATCACGGATCGGAGCAGTCGCGTTTGTAGCCGCAGTTGGGGCAGACGATCTTGCAGTTGTGATCGAACATCACCGTCCCGCAGCACTCGCAGACGTGCTCCTTGGGCACCTCGCGCAGGCGCAAGGGCGAGCCGGAGGTCGATCGCGATGGAAGACTGTCGACAGGCTCCTGCCCGGTTGCCGGGAGGTCGCTCGGACGCGCGGGGGACGACAGCTCAGACGTGGAAGGGCGGTGGGCGTTGATGCGCGCGCACCAGCTCGGGTCGATGTGCGTCACCGTGCGTCGGAGATCGGGGGCGCGGGTCTGCGAGGGCTGGTCCGAAGGTACAGAGCGCGGGCGGGAGGCGGCAACACCAAAGGCCTCACGCACAGACGCGGAGTCGCAGAGAGGCCTGGTGGTTCTCTGCGGCTCCGCGGCTCTGCGTGGAGACCAAATCTTTTTCCGAACTGCCGGGAGAGTGGGGCCGCCGCGCTCAGGCGGCGACCGCCGGGCTCAGCAGCGCCCTGACTTCTTGCAAGATTCGCCGCGGATCGCAAGGCTTGGTGAGGTAGCCGTCGCAGCCGGCGTCGAGCGCGCGCTTGCCCACGGAGCCGTAGGGGTGCGCCGTGATGATCAGCACCGGGATGCTCTCGGTCTCGGGGTCGTGCTTCAGCGCCGCGGTGGCGCGGATCCCATCCATCCCCGGGATGGAGATGTCCATCAGGATCAGGTCCGGGTGGTTCGCCCGCGCGGCCTCCACGCCCTCGATCCCGTTGTCCGTTGCGAGCACACGATAGCCGTGGTGGTGCAGGTACATCGCGTTGATCGCCCGCATCTCGATCTGATCTTCCACGATCAGCACGGTCTGGGCGTCTCCGTCCGCCTGGTTGAAGGCCTGGTACATTACTGCTCCTTCACTGCTTGGGTGGGGCGTGGGGCGCGGTGCGGCGGGTCGGCAGGGCCCGGGCCGCGGACTTCGATGCCCGCCGGAAAGGCGGCCTCGGAGCGGCCGGGAAGGGGCGCAGACTCGCTGTTGCAGTTTGGTGTAGCGGCTAGATAGTGCAACCGGCGTGCCTTTGTTCCGTGGCCCGCGGCTATTCCCGCGACGCGCGCTCGGTGACGAACACGCGGGGGTCGAGCTGGTCGACCTCTTCGTCGCGGCCTTCCGCCCAGCGGACGACGGCGTAGAGGGCGAACGCCTCCACCACGGTGCCGATTCGGCCGTCCACGTGCTGCACCGCGTCGCCGGCCTTCAGGAAGTGGCGGGACTCCAGTTGCGTGCTCACGGACCTCCGGGGGCGTGGTCGGACGGGGCGGAGCATCAACTTGACGGCCCCTCCCGCCGCGGGGCAACTTCCCCGTCCGTCCACTCCCGCCCGCGCCCCGAAGACGCCGTGACCGCCGCCTCCGCCGAGCCGCCGACAGTCGAATCGCCCCGCCTGCTCCTGCACGCGCTGCGGCCGGGCGACGAGGCGCGGCTGCAGGCCGTGTTCGACGCGGCACCCGACTGGCACGCCGCGCTCGGCCGCCCCGCCGACCCCGGAGCCGCCGCCGCCGAGGTGGCCGCCTCCGCCGCGTCGCCGGGACGCACGGTCGCCGTGGTCACGCTGCGCGAGACGGGGGAAGACGTGGGCGCCGTCGGCTGGTGGCGCGAGAAGCCGGAGCCGGGGATCGCGCTGCTGGGGACGCTGCTGATCGTCCCCACCCACCGCGGCGCCGGGCTCGCGCGCGAGGCGCTGACGGCGCTGGAACGGCGGCTGGCGGAAGAGGGGACGCGCGAGCTGCGCACCGCCTTCCCGCGACGCCTGCTGCCGCTGCACCCGCTGGTGACGGCGCTGGGCTTTCGAGAGATGAGCATCGCCGAGCACCAGAAGCTGGGGATGGCGGGCGCGGGGACCTCGCTCTGGCGTAAGCCGCTGGCGGGCGGATGAAGGCCGTCACCACCTTCCCGCTCCCCGAGGCCGCCGTCACGCTCCTGTCGGAGGTCGCCACCGTCGCCGGTCCGGACGGCTGGCGCGGCGAGCTGGCGGAGGCGGACGCGCTCCTCTGCCTGCTCACCGACCGCGTCGACGCGGCGCTGCTGGACCGCGCGCCGCGGCTGCGCATCGTGGCGAACGCCGTGGTCGGCTACGGGCACGTGGACCTGCGCGCCTGCGCCGCGCGCGGGATCGTGGTCACCAACACCCCCGACGTGCTCACCGAGGCCACGGCCGACCTCACCTGGGCGCTGATCCTGGCGACGGTGCGGGGGCTGCCGCAGGCGGAGCGCAGCCTGCGCGCGGGCGAGTTCCACGGCTGGGGGTTCTGGGACTACCTGGGCGGCGACCTGGCCGGCGCCACGCTGGGGATCTATGGGCTGGGGCGGATCGGGCGCGCGGTGGCGCGCCGCGCCGGGGGCTTCGGGATGCGCGTCGTCTACCACTCCCGCACGCGCCTGCCGGCCGAGGAAGAGGCGCGGCTGGGCGCGGAATCGGTCTCGTTCGACGAGCTCATCGCCCGCAGCGACGTGCTGACGCTGCACGCGCCGCTGACCGCGGAGACGCGCCACGCGATCGGCCGCGAGGCGCTGGGGCGGATGCGGCCCGGCGCGTACCTGGTCAACACCGCCCGCGGCGCGCTGGTCGACGAGCCGGCGCTGGCGGAGGCGCTGCGGGATGGCCGTCTCGCGGGCGCGGGCCTCGACGTCTACGAGCGCGAGCCGGAGATCACACCCGGGCTGCTCGACCTCCCCAACGTCGTCCTCCTCCCCCACGTCGGCTCGGCCACGCGCGACACGCGCACGCGCATGGCGATGCTCGCCGCGCGCAACGTGCACGCCGTGCTCGGCGGCCGCGCGCCCCTGACGCCGGTGCCCGCGTGACGCCGCGCGAGGACGCCCGCCGCATCCTCGCCGCCGCCGTCGCCGCGGCGGACGCGCACGCGGCGGTGCTACGAGCGTTGAAGGTGGAAGGTGACGCGCTCGTCATCGCGGACGAGGAGCGCATCCCGCTCTCCTCCATCGACCGCGTGTGGGTGATCGGCGCGGGGAAGGCGGCGGGGGGCATGGCGCTGGCCGCGCGAGAGGTGCTTGGCGACCGCATCGCCGGCGGGACGATCACCACGAAGGATGGCTACGTTGCAGACGTCGCGGGGATCGAGGTGTGGGAGGCCGCGCACCCGGTGCCCGATGCGCGCGGCCTCGCCGGCGCGGCGGACGCGCTGGCGTGCGCGCGGCGCGCGGGGGCGGGCGACCTCGTGCTGTGCCTGCTCTCCGGCGGCGCGTCCGCGCTCTGGCCGTCGCCGCCGACGGGGGTGACGCTGACGGACCTGGGCGCGCTCACCGGGCGCCTGCTCCGCGCGGGGGCGACCATCCGCGAGCTGAACACCGTCCGCAAGCACCTGTCGCGCATCGCGGGCGGATGGCTGGCCCGTGCGGCGCATCCGGCCCGCGTCGTCACCCTCGCCGTGTCGGACGTGGTCGGCTCCGCGCTGGACGTCATCGCCTCCGGTCCCACCGTGCCGGACCCCACCACCTTCGCGGACGCGCTCGACGTCATCGAGCGCTACGAGGTGACCGGCGCGCCCACCGCCCTCGCCTGCCTCCGCTCCGGCGCCGCTGGCCACGCCCCGGAGACGCCGAAGCCGGGCGACCCAGCCTTCGAGCGCACCACCGCCCACGTGATCGCCGCCAATGCCGACGCCCTCCGCGGCGCCGCGGGGGAGGCGGAGCGGCTGGGCTGGCGCACGGAGATCGTCGCGGACGACCTGGAGGGAGAGGCGCGCGCGGTGGCCGGCCAGATCGCTACCTACGCGCTGGAGCGGCAGCGCGCGCTGGGTGGCGAAGACCCGCCGCTGGCGCTCCTCCTCGGCGGCGAGACGACGGTGACGGTGCGAGGGAGCGGGACGGGGGGACGCAACCAGGAGCTGGCGCTCGCGCTGGCGATCGAGCTGGAGGGGCGGGAGGGGATCGTCGCCGCGTCGCTGGGGACGGACGGCACCGACGGGCCGACGGACGCGGCGGGAGGGATGGTCGACGGAGAGACGGTCTGGCGAGGCGCCGCCCGTGGGCTGGACGCGCGGGCCTTCCTGGACCGCAACGACGCGCATCCCTTCCTGCGAGGCACGGGCGACCTGCTCGTCACCGGCCCGACAGGCACCAACGTCTGCGATGTCGTGCTGATCCTGGTTTCAGCCGTGGATCAAGCCCCGTAAACAGCACCTCACGCAGAGCCGCAGAGCCGCGGAGGGGCCTCGGCGGCTCTCCTCTGCGGCTCTGCGGCTCTGCGTGAGCCAAATCTGTAAAAGCCTGCGTCATCGCCGGTTCGCGGCCCTGATGATCTGGATGAGGATGGGCGTGGCGCCGTCGATGATGAACTGAACGGCGATCACCGTCACCAGCAGTCCCATCAGCCGCGTCATCACGTTCAGGCCGGTCTGGCCGAAGAAGCGCACCAGGCGCGGCGCGGCCGTCAGTACACCCCAGGTGATCGCCAGCACCAACACCACCGACCCGAAGACGACCGCCGCGCGCGTGGGCGTGCCCGCCTGCGTCATCAGCACCATCACCGTGGTGATCGCGCCGGGGCCGGTGATCATGGGGATGCCGAGCGGCGTCACGCCCACGTTCTCGCGCACCCGGCCCTCCTGCTCCTCCTCCTCGGTGGCCTTGCCGCGGTTGCGCTTGGCCTGGAGCATGTCCGTGCCGATGCCGAAGAAGATGAACCCGCCGGCGATGCGGAACGCGTCGATGGTGATGCCGAAGAGCTGGAAGATCGCCCCACCCAGCAGCGCGAACACCGCCATGACCACGAACGCCGTCACCACGCCGGAGAGCAGCGTCTTCCGCCGCTGCCCGGGCGAGTAGCCGTCGGTCAGCGCCAGGTACATCGGCGCCGCGCTGAGCGGGTTGATGATGGAGAGGAGCGAGGTGAAGCAGAGGACCGCGAACTTCGCGAGCGAGGAATCCATCGTCACCGGCGTGTTGGAGGCGGGAGCGATGGCACAGCGTAGCGGCGGCGGCGCGGACCGTCAATCAGACATCATACTCCGCTCCGACCCACCTCGACCCGACGACGTCATCCTGAGGCCGGTCACACCCTGATTCTCAGCCGTAACAACAGCCGGCAGGCCGAAGGATCTGTAGCCGAC
>DASYJZ010000652.1:0-7131 GCA_035995965.1 Longimicrobium sp.
CCAGCGCCTGCGCCAAGGCGGGGGTGCTGGCGATGACGCGCTCGCTGGCCGTGGAGTGGGCGGCGTACGGCATCCGCAGCAACGCCATCGCCCCCGGCCCGTTTCCCACCGAGGGCGCCTGGAACGCGCTGATGCCGACGCCCGAGCTCGAGGCCGAGGCGAAGGCGCGCATCCCGATGGGCCGCTTCGGCCGCCACGAGGAGCTGGCGAACCTCGCCACCTTCCTGGTGAGCGACGGCGC
Organism: Longimicrobium sp.; assembly: GCA_035995965.1. Taxonomy (GTDB): domain Bacteria; phylum Gemmatimonadota; class Gemmatimonadetes; order Longimicrobiales; family Longimicrobiaceae; genus Longimicrobium. The sequence continues at coordinate 242 of DASYJZ010000652.1, forward strand.
CGCCTACATCAACGGCGAGGTGGTGGTGATCGACGGCGGCGAGTGGATCGGCTCCGGCGGCGAGTTCAACGGCCTCACGCGCATGCCCCGCGACGCGGTCAAGGGCGCGCTCAAGGCGATGCGGGGGAAGTGAGTGCGGGGAGTGCGGGAGTGCGGGAGGGATTCAAAGGGGGCCGATGGTTTGGGGCTGGCGACGATGCGAGTAAACTCGCGGCTACAACGGCACGAAGTACGCCTTCGCGGACTACCGCCTGCGGTGTCGCCGAATGCCGGCGGCACGCGACTGTCCGTGGAGCTGCCGAAGCACACCGCCACCTGGGGTGCGCCGCGGCAGCCGCGAGCGAAGCGAGCCCACGTCCCTCTCCCAGGCTGTTTTGGGAGAGGGACCGGCGCGCAGCGCCAGGGTGAGGGCCTCCCGCGGCGCGAGCCGTCATGAAGGCCGCATTCCTCGCCATCGGCGACGAGATCGTCGGGGGGCTGACGACGGACACGAACTCGGGGTTCGTCGCCGGCGAGCTGCGTGCGGTGGGGGTGCAGCCGGTCGCCGGGTTCGCCGTGGCGGACGACGAGGACGACATCGCCCGGGCGCTGGAGCGCGCGCTGGAGGATGCCGAGCTCGTGGTCTGCACCGGCGGGCTGGGGCCGACGGCGGACGACCTCACCACCGCCGTCGTCGCGCGCGTGGCGGGGCGGGAGCTGCGGCTGGACCCGGCATCGCTCGACACGATCGCCCAGCGCTTCCGCGCGCGCGGCATCGAGATGTCGCCCAACAACGAGAAGCAGGCGCTCTTTCCCGAGGGCGCCACCATCATCCCCAATCCCAACGGCACCGCGCCCGGCTTCATCGTCGACGTCCGGCGCGGCGGGGCGGAGCGCTGGGTCGCCTGCTTCCCCGGCGTTCCGCGCGAGATGCGGCCGATGGTGCGCGACTCGCTGGTGCCCTGGGTCGCGGCGCGGCAGCCGGACACGCGCTTCGCCTCGCGCACCTTCAGCACCTTCGGGCTGCCGGAGTCGAAGCTCGACGAGCTGCTGAAGGGCGTGGTCAGCCCGGACGAGGCGCGGCTGGCGTTCCGGGCCGCGTTCCCCCGCATCCAGGCGCGCCTCACCGTGCGCGGCGCGCCGGGGGACGACCTGGAGGCGAGGCTGGACGCGCTGGAGGCGCGGGTCCGCGAGCGGCTGGGGCACCACCTCTACGCCACCGGCGACGAGGGGATGGAGGAGACCGTCGGCCGGCTGCTGCGCGCGCGGGGGCTGACGCTCGCCGTCGCCGAGTCGTGCACCGGCGGCCGCATCGGCGACTGGATCACCGACGTGCCGGGAAGCTCGGACTACTTCCTGCTCGGAACCGCCGTCTATTCCAACCAGGCGAAGGAGCGCGTGCTCGGCGTCTCGGCCTCCACGCTCGGGGCCCACGGCGCCGTGAGCCCGGAGACGGCGGAGGAGATGGCGCGCGGCGTGCGCCTCGTCGCCGGCGCGGACGTGGGGCTCTCTACCACGGGGATCGCCGGTCCCGGCGGCGGGAGCGCGGAGAAGCCGGTCGGCACCGTCTGCGTGGGGCTGTCGTGGGACGGCGGCGAGTGGTCGCGGCGCTTCGACCTGGGCGACCGCGGGCGCGAGTGGATCAAGGGCTTCACCGCCATCATCGCGCTGGACCGGCTTCGCCGCTGGCTTTTGGGGGAGATGGAGGATGAAGAAGGACGCACCTCTGCCGATGGACTCGCCGCGCGAAGCCGCTGGTAGCGGCGACGCGTCCGACCCATCTCGAGTCCCGCCCGACGACCCTTGGCCTCGGAGGGACGACGACGAGATGGGCGGCGAGGCGCCGTGCCAGCTCCCCCGTTTCTGGGACGTCGATCAGTAGAACTGCGTCTCACGCAGAGCCGCGGAGACGCAGAGGACCCGAACCGGGTTTCTCTGCGTCTCCGCGTCTGTGCGCAGGACTCAGCAAATCGGCCCGGAGCAGCCGCCGCATCCGGTGTTGAAGTCGCACGTCCCGGCGCAGCTCTTGGCGGCGGTGTCGCCCGGCCCGCAGAGATCGGCCATGCAGGTCCCGTTCACCGAGCAGTTCCACGCGCTGGGGCAGGCGTCGATCGCCGAGCAGTTCGGGTACGTGCCTCCAGGCGCGACGGCCTGGGCGGCGGCGCCGACCACCGTCCCGCGCTCCTGCGGAACGTCGGTGTCGAAGCTTTCCACCGTGAGCGCGTCGAGATCGAGCTTCAGCTTGTTCATCGTGTCTCCCGTTCGGCAGGATGCGGTTTGGAGGGTGGGGTGCAGCGCCGGCTACGGACTGGAGAGCCGTCCTTACTGCTCGGCGGGCGGACAGTAGGCCGGGTCGGCGGTGGTGCAGCCGCCGCAGGTGTAGAACCAGCACGTCTGCAGGAACGACTCGTCCTGGGGAGTGGCCTGCGCGGCGGCGGCGCCGTTGCTCGTGCAGCTCCCGATGCAGCTCGGCCCGCAGGTCAGCGGGTCGCAGTCGTAGGCGTCGGTGGTGCAGCGGGCCAGCTGCGCGCCCCGCACCGTCCCGCGCGACCCGAGCGCCGCCGCCGTCTCGAAACTCTCCACCCGCAACGCGTCGATGTCCAGCTTCAGCTTGCTCATGTGCGCTCCTTGGGGACGGTGGGTAGGGGATGGGAATGGGGATAGGAACTACGCCTCACGCAGCGTCGCGGTGGGTGCGTGACTCTCCGCGACGCTGCGAGAGGTCGAACCTTTAGCCAGCCCCGGCGGGGACGGCATTCTCGACGGCGACGAAGCCGGCGCGGTAGGCCTGGCGGAGCTGCTCCGTGACCCGGTCCTCCAGCCAGTCGCGGCTCGGGCCGCCGTCTCCCGTGGCGACGGACTCCTGCACGCGGTCCACCACCTCGTCGAGCGTGGCGGGGCTCTCCACGGCCTGCAGCACCAGCGCCGCGAAGGGGCTCAGCCGCCGCACGCTCACCGCGCGCCCCGACGCCAGCAGGAGGTGGAAGGTGTCGTCCTCCTCGGCGGGGGGATGGTCTTCCTCCGCCTCCAGCCACGCGTCCCAGTCGTAGGCGGTGTGCACCACCCGCGCGCGCGGCGAGAGCGCGACCCGCGCCTCGGCCCAGCGGACCTCCGGATCGGGGAGCCGCACCAGCGAGGCGAGGAACTCGTCGGTGAAGTCCGTCACCGAGCACGACAGCGCATAGCGCTCGCGGTCCAGCCGCAGCGCGTCGTCCAGCAGCTCGCGGCGGGCGGGGTCCGCCTCGGCCTCCAGCCGCGCCGCCAGGGCGTCGCGCGCCGCGTCGGAGTCGGAGCGCTCGGCGGCGCCGGGGGCGCTCATGGGGAGCAGGTCGCCGCCCACGCCGAGGCCCGCGAAGATGCGCAGCGTGCGCCCGAAGTGCTCGCCCACCGTCTCGGCCTGCAGCGCGGCGAACCCGGCGCCGCCGTCGTCGGGGCGGCGCGTCTCGGCGGGCGGGGCGACGAGCAGGATGGACGCCACGTCCGGGCGCGCCAGGCGCAGCAGCCAGTGGCCGATGCCGGACTCGCCCAGCAGCAGCCCCGGGTCGCTGGAGCCCTGCATGGTGCCGCAGGGCCAGGGGACGCCCAGGGCCTCGTACTCCTTCCACCCCTCCATCGCCACCTGCAGCGGCCGCTCCAGCAGCGCGGCGTCGCCGAGCACGCGGGCGCCCTCCATCAGCGTCTCGCTGTTGCCGCCGCGGCCGTGGCAGAGGGAGTAGTTCATCCGCGCGTCCTCCAGCGAGCCCAGGGTGGCGCGGAGGGCGGCGTGCGCGTCGGCCAGGTAGCGGGGCTCGCCCAGCGCCTCCCACGCACGCAGCCGCGCCAGGCCGATCCCCGGCCCGCCGTGGCACCAGGCGCTCATGTGGCGCAGCGGCTGCCGCTCCAGCGGCTGGCCGGAGAGCAGCCGCTCCCGCAGCTCGTCGTGGCGGCCGCCGTAGAGGTATTCGCCGATCTCGGTGTGGCGAAGGTCGGGCCAGTTGCTGGCCGCCTCGTCGAAGAAGGCGTTCTCGTACAGGAAGGCCTGCTCCATGGCGTAGCGGTAGCGGCTGTCGCCGGTGGCCAGGTAGAGCTCCAGCAGCCCGTGGCCGATCCCCGCGGAGCCGTGCGCGTAGCCGCAGAGGTGGCGCACCGCCGAGCCGTGCATCGTCCCCCACCCCCACCCCTCGGGCTCGTGCGAGGCCGCGGCGATCAGGTGGTCGCCCAGCCGCCGGGCCATGGAGAGCGGCAGCTCGGGGTCTGGGAGCCACGCCGAGAGCGCCACCAGCGCCGGGATCGCGCCCCCGCCCCCGCCGATCACGTCGAGCCCGCGGTCTTCGTCCTCCTTCCCAGCGGCCCCGCGCAGCAGCGCCGCGGCCTCGTCCAGCAGCTCCGGGCGCCCCAGCGTGCGCCCCACCACCGCGGCGGCGTAGGCCACCCCGACGCGCCCCCCGTGCAGCCCGAACGACGTGTCGGGGAGCTCCGGCCCTTCGTCGAGCGCGAAGCGGATGGCGCCGAGCGCGGCGCGGGCGAGCTCCGCGTCCTCGCGCCCCGTCGCGTTCCACAGCTCGGCCAGGAAGAGCCCAATCCCCGACGTCCCCTCGTACAGCGTTCCCGAGGCGGTGGCGGGCTTCGACACGCGCAGCTCCATGTTCTCGCGGTCGGGGGCCATGATCGTCCAGGTGGCGGCCTCGCCGCGCCACTCGGCGGCGTCGGCCACCCGCCGCCCGATGCGGAGCGCCACCTCTAGGAAGAACTCCGCCGTGCCGGGCTCGGCGGCGGGGACGTGCGGCGAATGCTGCATGGTGGGTCTCGCGCTGGGGTTGGCGGCGTCCGCGGCGGTCATGCGCCCTCGCCGGCCGCGGCCACGCTCTCGGCCGGGCTCTGCAGGGTGCGCACGATCAGGTACGCCAGGTAGCTCTCCTCCTGGATGGTGATTCCCAGGCGGTTGTTCATCATGTGCAGGTAGCTGGAGCAGATGCCGCCCACCGCCGGCTCCCACGCCGTGTACGGCTCCAGCGGGGCGCCCAGCCTGCCGGTGTCGAAGAGGTCGCGGAAGTGGCCGCGTACCTCCAGCAGGCCGTCGCGGTACAGGTCCAGCGCGTCGGAGAGGGGCTCGCCCTCGTCCATGCGGCTCCACACCTCCTCCACGTACTCGCCGAGCGTGTCGGCCTGGCTGCCGTAGCCGCTGTCGAACGCGCCCAGCCAGGCGCCGCGCGCCTCCTCGTCGCGGGCCACGCCGCGCAGGTAACCGATGTTGTACTGGTTGGCCCAGCGCGAGGCCGCGGCGCGGTCGCCGCCGCTGAAGACGTGCATCATCTCCACCATCGTCAGCAGCCCCTTGCCCAGGCGCGACGAGCGCTCGGTGCGGCTGGTCTTCTGCAGCAGCGAGCAGGCGGCCTCGCTCGACACCTCGAAGAACCGCTCGGCCACGCGGATCGCCTCCGGGCCGCCGTAGCGGTCGGTCTCGGGCTCGTACTCGATCAGCGCCGCGTGGGTGATGCGGGGCGGCCCCTCCACCTTCTCCGCCTCCCCGTCGGCCGGCGCCGGGGGGGGATAGGTCGGCATGGCGGGGACGTCAGGGCGCTCGAACACGACGTCCGGGTAGCGCGCGCGGACGTGCTCCTGGAGCGCCGGCCACACCTCGTCGTCCAGCACCTGGGCGCGGCCGTGCAGACGCAGCCGCACGTGCGGGCCGTACTCGCTGTAGCGGATGTAGAACCAGCCGTCGATCCACCCCTCGCGCTGGCAGCGGCGGACGAAGGGCTCGGCCACCTCCAGCGCGATCTCGTCGCACTCGCCGCCGTAGATGCCGGTGTCGCGGTCGATGAAGAGGTGGGCGGCGAGCCAGCGGGTGTCGTCAGGCCACGGCGGCAGCATGGTCCTCCTCGCCGGTGGCCGCGGGGACGGGGGACGCGGTCCCCGCCGGGTAGTAGAGCTGCACCACCAGCTCGGTGGCGTACGCCTTGCCCTCGTGCCGCGGAAGGCCCTCGCGTGCGGGGAGGCGCTCCTCGACGATCGCCTGCCACCCCTTCAGGTTGGCCCCCATCTTCCCCATCAGCCCCACCAGCAGCGGGTTGCCGAAGTCGATGAACTGCGGCTTGTGCAGGTCGCGCGAGCCGGGGGTGCGCGGCTTGGCCGGCGTCTTCTCCGCGCCCTCGGCGCCCTCCGCCGCCTCGCCGGCCGCGCCCTCGGCCGCGGCGGCGGGCTCCTCGTGCTCCTCCTCGGCCTGCTCGGGGACGGGGGCCTCGTAGCCGGGCACCTCGCCGGCGGCGGCCGCGGCGGCCTGGGCCTCCGCAGCCGCGTCGGCCTCGGCCTGCGCGCCGGCGGGCTCCCCGGGCTTGGCCGCGGGCGGCTCGGGGAGCGGGTTGATGCGCACGTACGAGGTCTCGGGGATCCCCGCCTCGCGCCGCCAGCGGTTGGCGCGGACGAAGAAGTCGGCCGCGGCCTCGTGCGGCTCGCGCTGCGGGAAGAGCTCGCCGGGGACCACCCACCGCCGCCGCGCCAGCACCAGCGAACCTTCGAACGTCACCCGCGGGCGGGCCAGGATGCGCGGCGGGGGCGGGGGCTCGGCAGGGGGAATCTCGATCCCATCCGCCGCGGCCCTGGCCGTGTCCGCCACCGCGGTGTCCGCGTCCACCGCCGGGGCCGCCCCGGCAGTGTCGGCATCCCCACCGCCGACGGCCACGGTGTCCGCGTCGACCGCCTCGGCCGCGGGCTCCTCCGGGGCAGCGGCGCGCGGGCGGCGCGGCTCGGGGCTCTCGGGGATCGGGGGGCCGAACATGGCCGGCGGGGTGAAGCGCGAGACGAGTTGGTAGAGTGGCGGGCGCATCCGCGGGTTCAGGAAGCCCAGGTCGACAGGGACCACGCGGCGGCCGGTGGGTGCGTGCACCAGGCGCAGGGTGTCGGGGTCCTCGGGGTCGGGCTCGACGCCGATG
>DASYJZ010000653.1:0-3079 GCA_035995965.1 Longimicrobium sp.
TCTCCCGCGCGGCCGGCGAGGCGCAGACCGGGCGGACGGAGTCGGCGCGCGCACTGCTCCTCCGCGCCCGCGCCCGCATCGCTCCCGCCGTGCGCACCCGCGGCCGCGCGCTCCCCTCCACCGCCGACCCGGCGGCGGCGGAGTACTACCGCCGGCTGGGGAGGATGCCATGACGAAGCGGCCACCGCGCCGCCACCCCGTCCGTCTCGCGGCGACCCTCGCCGCCTCGGCGGTGCTGCTCAGCGCGGCCGCGGCGTCTCGCCCGCGGCCGTTCGTGTTCGCCACCGCGCGGTACGACTCGGGGGATTGGAACTCGGCGCCGCTGGTGCCCACCAACGTGATCCACGCGGTGGCGCAGTACACCTCCATCCCCGTCGCGCCGAACGGGGTGACGGTGGACCTGGCCAGCCCCGAGCTCTTCCGCTTCCCCTTCGTCTACCTCACCGGGCACCTCCCGGTGCGCTTCAGCCAGCAGGAGGGCGCCAACCTGAAGGCGTACGTGGAGCGGGGCGGCTTCGTGTTCATCGACGACCACAACCACGACGTCGACGGGGCCTTCCACAAGACGGCCACGGGGGAGCTGCGCCGGATCTTCGGGGCGGCGGCGCTGAGGGAGCTGCCGAACAGCCACGAGCTGTACCGCGCCTTCTTCACCTTCCCCGACGGGCCGCCCACCACCAGCCACGAGCTGAACGGCTGGGGCGACAACCTGGTGCACGAGCACCTGCTGGGGGTGGAGGTGAACGGCCGGCTGGGGGTGCTCTACTCCAACAAGGACTACAGCTCCGAGTGGGGCTACCACTTCCGCAACAAGCGCTTCCTGTCGGTCGACAACACGCGCTTCGGCGTGAACATCGTGGTCTACGCGCTCACGCGATGACGACGGCGCGGTCGGTGCTCGCGGACGCCTTCACCGGGCGCGGTGGGCCCTCACCCTGGCGCTTCGCGCCGGTCCCTCTCCCAAAACTGCCTGGGAGAGGGACGTGGGCTCGCTTCGCTCGCGGCAGCTCTGGGCTTTTGGCGGCCGGACGTGCGCGACTCGCGGCCTCGCTGCAGTGCTCCCGTCGTCTCTGGCAGCGGCCGCAACCGAAGCCTGTCGCGTGCGCTGCAACGGCGGCTCTCGCCGAGGCCGGTAGTCCGCGCAGGCGGACTTCGTGTAGTTGTTGCAGCGAATTCATTCCCCCGACCCACCGGGGCTCCGGATCGATGCTCATGTCCCGGGGCTCCGCCGCATGACCCGGCTCCCGGGCATTCTCCGCGCGCTGCTCCTCCTGCTGCTCGCGGCCGCGCTCCTGCTGCCGTCGTTCTGGCGCGCGAGCCCGGCCGCGGGCCGGGCCGTCCGCATCCGCTCCGCCGCGGACCTCGGCCGGGCGGACTCGCTCCTCGCCGGCTCTCCTCCCGCCGCGCTCACGTACGAGTCGAATCGGCCACCCACCGCGGCCGAGCTCGAGACGCTCTCCGCGGCGGCGGAGCGCGCGCCGCTCTTGGTGGCGGCGCCGGGGAACGTGCGGCTGGTCGAGGCCGCCGCAACCGCGCGGCCCCTCGCCGGGCGCGCGGCCGCGGTCTCGTTCCGGCTGCGCGGCCGGCCCGGCGACAGCGCGCGCGTCTACCTGTCCGACGCGGCCGCGAACGTCGACAGCATCGCCGTCGCGGCGGACGCGCGGGGTGAGGCGGATGGCGCGTTCCGCGTGCGGCCGGCCGCGCCGGGATGGCGGGAGTGGCGGGTCACCGCGCGCTGGACGCGGGAGGATTCGGCGGTGGCGGCGGCGGGAGCGTGGGTGGATTCCGCGGGGCCGCCGCGCGTGCTGGTGCGGGCCGGCTTCCCCGACTGGGAGGCCAAGTTCGTCGCCCGCGCGCTGGAGGAGAGCGGCGCGACGGTGGCGTCCAGCCTGCCCCTCGGCCGCGGGCTGGCGGTGGCGGAGGGCGCAGGCGGCGCGATCACCCCCGCCCGGCTCGCGCAGCTGGACGCGGTGGTCGTGCTCGACGGCGCGCAACTCGCGCCGGCCGAGGCGGCGGCGCTGGCGGAGTGGGCGTCGCGCGGCGGCGGGGTGCTCCTCGCCGGCGACCGCGCGGGAGCGGCGGGATTCGGGCTGGTGCGCGGCGGCGAGCGCGCGGTGTCGGTCGAGGGAACCACGATCCGCTGGGCGCTTCCTCCAGAGCTCGCGCCGCTCCCGTCGGACCGCGTGGGTGGCGATGCACAGCCGTTCGGCGCGCCCTCGGCTGGGACGACGCTCGCCGCCTCTTCACCGGCGGGTGGCGTGCTCGCGCTCCGGCCACTGGGGCGCGGGCGGGCTGCTGCGCTCGCGCTGACGGAGACCTGGCGGTGGCGGATGGAAGCCGGGCGCATCGCCGAGCACCGCGAGTTCTGGCGCTCGCTGGTCGACTGGCTCGCCTCGTCGCGCCCCGAGCCACTGTCCATCCACATCGCCGACGCGACGGGCCCGGTCGCCGTGCGGCGCGAGGTACGCAGCTACGATTCGCGCGGCGAGCTGACCGCGGCCGTTCCTCCGCTACTCATCGCCCGACCCGGCGGCGCCGTCGACACGCTCCGGCTGGCGCGCGACGGATCGTCGCCGGGCGTCTTCCGCGCCTCCTTCGTCCCGGCCGCGGAGGGGCTGCACACCCTCGCATTCGCGGGGGAGCCTCCCAGCGCGGCGTTCCGGGCATCCGCGACCGCGCCCTCTTTCGCCGATGCGTGGGCGCGGTTGTCGATGCTCGCCTCGCGCTCCGGCGGTCGCGTACTCTCCGCGGACTCGATTGGCGCCGCGGTCGACCATCTGACAGTGGGTGGGCCGAGCGAGCGGCGTGCGCCGGGTGCCGCGCTGATCTTTGGCCTGCTGTTGGCGCTTGGCGCGGCCGAGTGGGCGATCAGGAGATTGAACGGACGCGCGTAGGTGCCTACCGGTTTCGCAAGCGCGGCTGGGCGCCGGAGTACCCGAGCGTGCGCGACGCCTGGCCGGACCTGCTGCGCGCGGCGGGGATCATCGCGAGGAAGAGCGTGAGGGCAGTCAATTCTCGTCATAAAAATTGCATCACGCCGATGCGCCACCCTACGCGCCGGATGCGAATCCCTTTGCGT
>DASYJZ010000654.1:0-4996 GCA_035995965.1 Longimicrobium sp.
ACCCACGACGCGGTCGACGTTGTGCTCTACGGCCCCGCCATCGAGACGGTGCGGCCGCTCCATCCCATCGGCGCCGGCTGGTTCGCGGGCGAGGTGGAGGGGATCGGCCCCGGCGCGCGCTACCGCTACCGGCTGGACGGCGGCGACGCCCTCCCCGACCCCGCCTCGCGCTCGCAGCCCGACGGGGTGCACGACCCGTCGGAGGTGATCGATCCCTCCACCTTTGCGTGGACGGACGATGGATGGAATGGCGTGCCGCTGGAGGAGCTGGTCGTCTACGAGCTGCACGTCGGCACCTTCACCCCCGAGGGCACCTTCGACGCAGCCATCGGCCGGCTCGACGAGCTGGCGGCGCTCGGCGTGACCGCGGTGGAGCCGATGCCCGTCGCCTCCTTCCCCGGCGCGCGCAACTGGGGGTACGACGGGGTCTCGCTCTTCGCTCCGCAGGCCTCGTACGGCGGCCCCGAGGGTCTGCGGCGCTTCGTCGATGCGGCGCACGCGCGCGGGCTCGCCGTCATCCTCGACGTGGTCTACAACCACCTGGGGCCGGAGGGGAACTACCTCCACGCCTTCACCGGCGGCCGCTACTTCACCGGCCGCCACCAGACGCCGTGGGGCGACGCGGTCAACTTCGACGGGCCCGACAGCGCGGCGGTGCGCGAGCTGGTGATCAACAACGCGCTGCACTGGGTGCACGAGTACCACGTCGACGGCCTGCGCCTGGACGCCACCCACGCCATCGTCGACGACTCGCCGGTGCACGTGCTGGCGGAGATGCGGGCGCGCGTCCGCGAGTCCCTTCCCGCCGGCCGCCACTTCGTGCTGATCGCCGAGGACGAGCGCAACGAGCGGGCGGTGGTGGCGCCCGAGCCGGAGGGTCTGGGGATCTCCGCCGTGTGGGCCGACGACTTCCACCACCAGCTTCGCCGACGGATCGCCGGCGACGACGAAGCCTACTTCGCGGACTACGGCGGGACCGTGGAGGAGATCGTCGTGACGCTGCGGAAGGGGTGGTTCTACGAGGGCCAGACCTCGCCGAACCACGGCCGCCCCCGCGGCACCCCGGCGGACGGGCTGCCGCCGCCGGCCTTCGTGCACTGCATCCAGAACCACGACCAGGTCGGCAACCGCGCGAACGGCGACCGGCTGCACCACGCCGTCGACTTCGCCCCGTACCGCGCCGCCGCCGCGCTGCTCCTGCTCTCGCCCTACACGCCGCTGCTGTGGATGGGGCAGGAGTGGGCGGCCACCTCGCCCTTCCTCTACTTCACGGACCACCCGGAGGAGCTGGGACGGCGGGTGACGGAAGGGAGGCGCCAGGAGTTCGGGAAGTTCCGCGCCTTTGCCGACCCCGCCGAGCGCGAGCGCATCCCCGATCCGCAGGCCCCGGAGACCTTCGCGCGGTCGAAGCTGGACTGGACCGAGCGCGACCGCATGCCGCACGCGGGGATGCTGGCGCTGCACCGCGCGCTGCTGCACCTGCGCCGCACGCACCCCGCGCTCCGCCGCCGCGACCGCGACTCGTTCGCCGTCGAGGCGCTCGGCCCCGACGCCCTCGCCCTCCGCCGCACCGGCGCGGACGGCAGCGCGCTCCTCCTCGTCGTCTCCTTCCGCGGCCCCCTCGACGCCGACCTCGCCGCGACGGAGGTGACGCGCCCGTGCGAATCCGCCCCGTGGACGCTCTTCCTCTCCACCGAGGAGGGCCGCTTCGGCGGCGACACCGAGGGCGAAGTGGCGACGCTCTCCGCCGATGGCCGCCTGTCGCTCGCCGGGCCCGGGGCGGTGGTGCTGACGACTCCCGAGCCGACGGGCTGAGCCGCGCGCCGTGGTTCAGAAACAGATTGGACTCACGCAGAGCCGCGGAGCCAGCAGAGAGAACCACCTGCCCTTCTCCGCGGCTCTGCGGCTCTGCGTGAGCCGCTGTCCATGTGCGGATAGTTACTGCACACTCTGGACAGGCCACTCCCGACGGAATATCTTGGTCGCCGTCCACGGGTCGTACGCACCTGAGCGGCCGGGTCGAATGCGGAGTGGCGAGGGGGGTGGGGATGACGAGCCGGTTCCGCTTCGCAGCCTCGGCCCCGTGCGGCGGCGCTTGTACGAGGCGAACGCAGGCAAGCATGGGCGTGCCGAGCGTGGAAGGGTAAGCCGCGAGCCGAGGAATGGTCAGGATGCGCTGGACTATTCGCTTCCGATCAAGCCAAACGTGTCGGCGCGCATTGGCATCGACTACGAAGAAGGAGCGTACGTGGTGCTGCGCCGACACATGCGGGTCTTTCAGGAACTGCCGGAGGTCGAGATATTTCACGGGTACGTCGTTGAGTGGGCCGTACTTCCGCAGGAATGCCGAAACGCGTTGATGCGCGCCGGCATGGCAAACCTCAAGGGGAAGATCCTGTGACCGTTCGGGCACGGCGATACCAGACTCTCGGCCCGATTACGCGCGGCGTCGCCGAGAGGTGGCTGGCCTCGGGAGATCCCGGAAGGATCATATATGCGCTCCTGCGGCTCTCACTGAATGGGCCTGACTTCGCGTATGCCGAGCGTATGGCGCTCGAGCACGCGTTCCACTCCGACGTGTGGGTGCGCCGTAATGCGGCGACTGCGCTCTCGCATGTGTCGCGCCTGCACGGGAGCATCGACCTCGATTCCGTGATGGCAACTTTGATCTCGCTTCTCGACGATCCCGAAGTTCTTGACTGGGCCGACTACTCGCTTGATGAGGTCGAGATGTACATGAGCACGAACCGCCGCCGATACTTGGGCGCGCAGAATCTCCAACACGCGGCGCCGTGACCCAGTCCCTGCCGCGTATCCGCACCGTTCTCTACGACTTCGACGGAACCCTGGCGGACAGCACCGAGCTGATCATGCGGTGCTACCGCCACACCATGGCAACCCACCTCGGCGAGTGCCCGCCCGACGAGGAGTGGCTGGCCGGCTTCGGCACGCCGCTGGAGACGCAGATCGCCCGCTTCGCCCGCGATGCCCGCGAGGCGGACGCCATGCTGGCGACCTACCGCGAGCACCAGAACGAGCACCACGACACGCTCCTTCGCCCCTTCCCCGGCGCCGTGGAGACCGTCGCGGAGCTGAAGCGAAGAGGCGTAGCGCTGGCCGTGGTGACCAGCAAGCATCGCCGGAGCACGCTGCGGGGGATGGACAGCTGCGGCATCACCGAGATGTTCGACGTGATCATCACCCCCGAAGACGTTGAGAACGCCAAGCCGCATCCGGAGCCCGTCCACCTCGCGCTGACCCGGCTCGGCGTGGCGCCGGGCGAGGCGCTCTTCGTCGGCGACTCGCCGCACGACATGGTGGCGGGGCGCGAGGCGGGCACTCTTACCGCCGCCGCGCTATGGGGGCCCTTCCCGCGGGCGGCGCTGCTCGCCGAGCGTCCTGACTTCCTCATCGAACGCCAGGAAGACGTCCTCGGCCTCGTCGCCGGCCGCCGGGCATAGAGAACGCCGGCCGGACTCGCGCTCGGTACCGCGGACGCATCCCAGTTCCGCTGCCACGCCCACCCGCCGCGCTCCGCCGCGGCTTTTTGCGCGGAATGCGTCTGTCAGCTATGTTGCGCGCCTCGCGCGCGGCCCGTGTGCGTGCGCGCACGAACCCGTCCCGGCGCCTCCCCGCGTCCGGGACATTCAATCTTGTGATACCGAAGGAGTTGCCCTTATGCGGATGCTGGTGCTGGGCGCGGGTCAGCAGGGGAGCGCGTGCGCGTACGACCTGCTCAGGCACACCGACCACGACGTGGTGATCGCCGACGTAGCCGTCGATTCGCTCCGCGAGTCGCTGCAGCCGTGGCTGGGCGGCCGCCTGACCGCGGTGCGCCTGGACGCCAACGACCGCAGCGCCGTCCGCGAGGTGATGGAGGGCGCGGCCGCGGTGATGAACGCCTTCCCCTACTACTTCAACCTGGGGATGACGGTGGCCGCGATCGACCAGGGTGCGCACTACTGCGACCTGGGCGGCAACACTGACATCGTGCTGCAGCAGAAGGGGCTGCACGACCGCGCCCGCGAGCGCGGGGTGAGCGCCGTCCCCGACTCGGGGCTGGCCCCGGGGATGGTGAACATCCTGGCCGAGCACGGCATCCGGCAGCTGGACACCGTCGCCGCGGTGCGCATCAAGGTCGGTGGGCTGCCGCAGAACCCCGAGCCGCCGCTGAACTACCAGATCGTGTACAGCCTGGAGGGCGTGCTCGACTACTACACCACCCTTTCCTGGGTGCTGCGGCACGGCCGCCCCACGCAGGTGAAGGCGCTCTCCGAGATCGAGGAGCTCGACTTCCCCGGCGTGGGCACGCTGGAGGCGTTCCACACCGCCGGCGGCCTGTCGACGATGGCGCAGCGGTACGAGGGGAAGATTCCGACGATGGAGTACAAGACGCTGCGCTACCCCGGCCACGCGAAGGTCGTCGAGGCGATCCGCGACCTCGGCCTGCTGGAGCTGGAGCCCGTGGACGTGAAGGGACAGCGCGTGGTGCCGCGCGACGTCTTCATGGCCGTGGCCGGCCCGCGGCTCAAGAAAGACCCGCGCAAGAGCCCGGACCTGGTGGCGCTGCGCGTCGAGGTGGAAGGAGAGCGGGACGGCGAGCCGCTGCTGCTGCGCTGGGACCTGCTGGACCGCTTCGACCCGGAGACGGGGATCACGGCGATGATGCGCACCACCGGCTTCTCGCTCGCCATCACCGGCGCCCTGCAGGCCGCCGGCGACGTGGAGCCCGGCGTCTGGACCCCCGACGAGGGCGTCCCCGCCGACGCCTACATCGAGGCACTGAAGCAGCGCGGCGTGGAGATCCGCGAGACCCGCCTCGAAGGCGCGGCGGCGAACAGCTGAGCTGCGAGATCGTCGACACAGCACCGCCCCCGGCGCCAAACGGCGTCGGGGCGGTGGCGTCTTGAATCACAAACTCTCAATCGTTCGTGAGAGGCCCAGCGGAGCGGATCAGCTTCTCGACAAAGCGATGCATCGCGACTGACCGGCGAAA
>DASYJZ010000655.1:0-5291 GCA_035995965.1 Longimicrobium sp.
CCTGGATGGCGCGGTCGAGCACGCGCTGCAGCACGCCGGCGACGTAGAACTTGATGGTGCTGATCTGCACGCGTGCCGCCCGGGCGCCATGCGCGTCGATGCGCGCGGCGGCGTCCAGCGTTAGGAGGCGGGCGGCGTCGATCTCGGCGCGGCTCTCGGCGATCCAGTGCTGCACGGCCTGCTGCCCCGCCAGCGGCTGCCCGGGCGCCACCTCGCGGCGCACGGCGTGGCGGCACATCAGGTCGAAGGCGCGCTCGCAGACGCCGATCCAGCGCATGCAGTGGTGGATGCGCCCGGGCCCCAGCCGCTCCTGCGCCAGCGGGAACCCCGCGCCCTCGGGGCCGATGCGGTTCGCCACCGGCACGCGGCAGCCCTCGTAGCGCACCTCGGCGTGGCTGAAGTAGTCCTCCCCCGCGTCGCCCATCACCGGGATGTTGCGGACGATGCGAAAGCCGGGGGTCTCCGCCGGCACCACGATCATGCTGGCGCGCGCGTGCGGCCTGCCGGCGTCGGGGTTCGTCACCGCCATCACGATCGCGAACGACGCACCGTCGGCGGACGAGGTGAACCACTTGTGGCCGTCGATCACGTAGTCGTCGCCGTCGCGGACGGCGGTGGTGGAGAGCCAGACGGGGTTGGAGCCGGCGTGCTCCGGCTCCGTCATCGAGAAGCAGCTCCGGACGTCGCCGGCGGCGAGCGGATGGAGCCAGCGCCGCTGCTGCTCGGGCGTGGCGTGGGCGTGCAGCAGCTCCAGGTTGCCGGCGTCGGGCGCCTGGCAGTTGAAGGCAAGATGGCCCAGCGGCGAGCGCCCCAGCGCCTCGCTCACCCACGCGAACGCCGTCAGCGGCAGCCCCAGCCCGCCCAGCTCGCGCGGGAGCTGCGGCGCCCACATCCCCTGCGCCTTCACCCGCGCGCGCGCCGCGGCGACGGCGGGGAGGAGCACGCGGTACGGCTCGCGGAGAAAGCGCTCCTCCAGCGGCCCCAGCTCGTCGCGCACGAATGCCCGGATGCGGGCCAGGAGGTCGTCGAGCTCGGGGCCGGGACCGGCGTCGGGTGCGGAGGGCATGGTGTCGGGGATGGGGGGAAGATGGGGGGAGATGAGCTCGACTCGGATGCCGATGGGCCGTGCGCGGGGAGGCAGGGCGAATGAATTCGCTGCAACAACGACGCGAAGTCCGCCTTCGCGGACTGCCGGCTGTGGCGAATCCGAAGCCCGGTGGCGCGCTACGGTCACACGGGTGGCCGAGGCGACACACCGATGCCTCCTCTGCACCGAGGCAGCCGCGAGCGGAGCGAGCCCACGTCCCTCCCCTGCAGCTCGGGGGAGGGACCGGCGCGAAGCGCCAGGGAGGGGGTTCAGACCGGCGTCGCGGCGGCGGTGACGGAGGCGAGGAAGCCTTCGAGCGCGGCGTTGACCAGCTCGGGCTGCTCGACGGACGAGGTGTGGCCGGCGCCGGGGATCACCACCAGCCGCGAGCCGGGGATGGCGGCGTGGATGCGCTCCGCCTTCGCCGGCACCGTGGCCACGTCTTCGTCGCCGACCATCACCAGCGTGGGGACGGCGATCTTCCCCAGCTCGCCGTGGATGGGCTTGCGCTCGATCACGCCCCGCAGCGCGCGGGTGACGCCCCGCGGACGGTTGGCCATCCCCCGCTCGCGCCAGAGCCGCCGCTCGGCATCACGCGCCGGATCTTCGAGGAAGGTGCGGCCGAACATGATGCGCATCACGCGCGGCATCACCAGCCGCATCCCGAACGTCCCCAGCATGCGGACGATCCCGCCGAGCAGGCGGTAACGAGGGACGTTCGCCGCCGGCTCGGCGTCGGCGGAGGTCTCCATCAGCACCAGCGAGCGGACCAGCTCCGGGCGGCGCGCCGCCAGCCGCATCCCGATGAAGCCGCCCATCGACAGCCCCACGAAGTGGCAGGGCGCACACCCCAGCGCCTCGATCAGCGCGGCCGCGTCGTCGGAGAGCGTCTCCAGGTCGTAGCCGCCCGCCGTGACCTCGCTCCGGCCCTGGCCGCGGAAGTCGAAGGTGACGCAGCGGAAGCGGTCGGCGAGCTCGGCCACCTGCGCGTCGAACATCCGCCCGCTCCAGAGCAGGCCGTGCGCGAAGACCACCGTCTCGGGGCCGGCGCCGTGCTCCTCGTACCACAGGGTGGCGCCGTTGACGTGGAGGGGCGGCATGGGGCGGCGGGGTTTGGGGTGAGGATGTCAATCTGGGGTCCCGATCGGCGCGGCGAAAGCCGTTCCAACCATCCGCCAGGGCGGCGCGTCCAAGCCTGCATGACCTCGCCACGCCCGGCGACGCCCTTCCCCCGCATCTTGCTCACAAGGAGCTCCCGATATGCGTCCCTCCCGCATGCTGCTGGCCGCCGCGCTGCCGCTGGCCGCGGTCCTCGCCCTCGTCCCCCGCCCCGCCACGGCGCAGGACCACGACGATGACGACGACGGCGCCAACTGGGTGGCGCGCTGCGAGCGCTGGAACAACCACGACTCGGAGCGCGAGAGCTTCTGCGAGCAGCGCGAGACGCACATCGCCGCGCCGGCGCGGCTGTCGGTGGACGGGCACGAGAACGGTGGCGTGTCGGTGAAGGCGTGGGACGGCCGGGACGTGCTGGTGCGCCAGCGGATCCAGGCCTGGGCGCCGTCGCGCGAAGAGGCGCGGTCGGTGGCGTCGGCGGTGCGGGTGCACACCGGAAGCGGCGAGATCTACGCGGATGGGCCGGATAACGCGCGGCGGCGGGGGTACTCAGTGAGCTACGAGATCTTCGTCCCGCGGCGGATGGACCTGCGCCTGGTGACGAACAACGGCCCCGTCTCAGTGAACGGCGTGACCGGGCGGATGGAGCTGCGCGCCCACAACGGCCCGCTGGCGCTGCGCGACCTGGGCGGCGACGTGCACGCGCGCGCCGAAAACGGACCGCTGGCGGTGGTGCTCGGCGGCTCGGCGTGGAGCGGCGATGGCCTCGACGCGGAGACCACCAACGGCCCGGTGACGCTGTCCGTCCCCGCCGGCTATCGCGCCACACTCACCACCGGCACGGTGAACGGGCCGATGAACGTCGACATCCCGGTGACGATCCAGGGGCGCTTCCCGCGGCAGTTCACTACCCGGCTCGGCGGCGGCGGGGCGCCGGTGCGGGCGGTGACCACGAACGGGCCTGTCGTGGTGCGTCGGCGGTAGAACTGCAACGGCCGTTTCACGCAGAGACGCGGAGGAATAGAGAGTTCGCGGATCTCTGGTCCTCCGCGTCTCCGCGTGATACCGATCCTCCCGATCAAGTGTGCATTCGTGCAAGAACCCAAAGACGTCATCCTGAGGCCGACCACGTCTCATCCTTCTATCCGGCAAAGACTTGACAGGCCGAAGGATCTATAGCCGGCCCATCGATACGCTCCAGGAACGCACAGCCAATCGCCGAATCTGGTATCAACCGGTAGATATTTCGACCAGCGCCGCCTCCAACGCGCGGCCGACGTCGGCGACGTAGGGCTCGCCGATGAAGGTGCCGTGGGTGCCGGGGACGGTGCGCACCTCCAGGCGGCCGCGGACGTGCGGGCGCCAGGCGGACGCGACGCCACCGGGCGGAGGCTCCAGGCCGGGGATTCCCTCCGCGGCCTGGAGGAGGAGCACGTCGCCGTCATACTCGCGCAGCCGGTGCTCGTTCACGGCGCGCATGGTGGTGGCGAACACGCGCACGCTGCGGCCGATCTGCGCCAGGGTGGTCTCCGCGACGGGGAGGTCGCTGCGGGCGATCCAGTCGGCGAGCGCCGCCAGCCGCTCGTCGTCCGCGACGGCGCGAAGCGCGGACTCCAGCTCGGCGAGGCGCTCGGGGCCGACGCCGGCGAGGTCGTGCGTGTAGCGGAGATAGAGGTCCACCTCGTCGGGGGCGCGGTCGCGCCAGTCGTCCTTCGGCGCGTGGGTGTCGAGGAGGACGACGAGGGAGACGTCTTCGCCAGCGTCGCGGAGGCGGCGGGCCATCTCGAACGCGATGACGCCGCCGGCGGACCATCCCCCGAGCACGTACGGGCCGGCGGGGAAGGCGGCGCGGAGCGCGTCGAGGTAGCGCGTCGCCATCTCGTCGACGGTGGCCAGCGGCTCGGCGTCGTCGTTCACGCCCTGCGCCTGCAGGCCGTAGAAGGGCTGGTCCGGCCCCAGCTCGCGGGCGAGGTCGCTGTAGCGGAAGACGGTGCCGCCCGCGGGGTGCACGCAGAAGATCGGCGGGCGCGCGCCGGCAGCGTGGATCGCCACCAGCGGCGAGGCGGTGGCTCCGGCGGACTCGCGCTCCAGCGCGGCGGCGAGGGTGCGCAGGGTGCGGCTGCGGAACAGCTCCGCCAGCGCCAGCTCGCGCCCGAAGCGCTGGCGGATGCGCGACGCGAGCTTCACCGCCAGCAGCGAGTGCCCGCCGAGCGCGAAGAAATCATCCCCCGCCCCCACCCGCTCCACCCCCAGCACCTCGCGCCAGAGGTCCGCCAACTCGATTTCCAGCGGGCTCCAGGGCGCGACGTAGCCGTCCGCCGTGCGGGCGCCGGGGTCGGGGAGCGCGCGGCGGTCGACCTTGCCGCTGGGCGTCAGCGGGAGCGCGTCCATCGCCACGAACGCGCTCGGCACCATGTACGGCGGGAGCTTCGCGGCCAGCCGCTCGCGCAGACCATCGACGGAAACTCCCCCGCCGTCCGCCGGGACGAGCCAGGCGACGAGGCGCGCGTCCTCGCCCTCGCCGCGCGCGGCGACGACGGCTTCGCGCACGCTGGGATCGGCGGCGAGCGCCGCCTCGATCTCGCCCAGCTCCACGCGCAGGCCGCGGATCTTCACCTGGAAGTCGAGGCGGCCGAGGTATTCGACCGTGCCGGCGGCGGTCCAGCGCGCGCGGTCGCCGGTGCGGTACATCCGCGCGCCCGGCTCGGAAGCGAACGGGTCGGGGACGAAGCGCTCGGCGGTGAGCGCGGGGCGGCGCCAGTAGCCGCGGCCCACCTGCGCGCCGGCGATGTGCAGCTCGCCGGGAACGCCGGGCGGGGATGGCTCGCCGCGCGCGTCGAGCACGTGGATGCGCGTGTTCGCGACGGGGCGGCCGATGGGGACAGCGGCCGAACGGTCCTCCGGCGAACACGGGTGCCAGGTGACGTCGACGGCGGCCTCGGTGGGGCCGTAGAGGTTGTGCAGCTCGACGCCCGGGAGTCGGGCGAAGAAGCGGTCGCGCAGGTCCGCCGGGAGCGCCTCGCCGCTGCTCATCACGCGCCGCAGCGAGCCGCAGCGCTCAACGGACGGATCGTCGAGCCAGAGCCGG
>DASYJZ010000656.1:0-3548 GCA_035995965.1 Longimicrobium sp.
TGGAGCGCGCGGGGCGTCACCGGGCTGGATGTCGCGGGCCTGACGCGCTGGCGACGATCTGACGACGGCGACCGCAACGTCTGCCTGCAGGCGGCGGCCAACGACACCACCCGACCCCGAAGGTGACCTTCCCAGGTACCAGAACGCTCCGCCGACTGATGCTCGGCAGGGCGGTGCGGGCGCGGCACCATCATGATGCCGTAGTGCGCTCCCGCGGCCCGAGGATGCCTGCGAGGTAGCGGCCGGTGAGGCTCTCGTCGACGCCCGCGACTTCCTCGGGGGTGCCCATCGCCACCACGCGGCCTCCCTCCGGGCCGGCGCCGGGGCCCAGGTCCACGATCCAGTCCGCCGTCTTGATCACGTCCAGGTTGTGCTCGATCAGCAGCACCGTGTGGCCGGCGTCCACCAGGTCGCCCAGCACGCGCAGCAGCTTCTTGATGTCGTCCAGGTGCAGGCCGGTGGTGGGCTCGTCGAGGATGTAGAGCTTCTTGCCGCCGCGCCGCGCGCCCTGCGCCAGCTCGCGCGCGATCTTGATGCGCTGCGCCTCGCCGCCGCTGAGCGTCGGCGCGGGCTGGCCGAGACGGAGGTAGCCCAGGCCCACCTGCTGCAGGTGCCAGAGGGCCTGCCCCAGCCGGTCCTCCTGCAGGAAGAAGCGGATCGCCTCGTCCACCGTCATCGCCAGCACGTCGGCCACGCTGGCCTTGCGGTAGCGCACCTCCAGCACCTCGGGGCGGAAGCGCGCGCCGCCGCAGACCTCGCAAGGGACGAAGACGTCGGCCATGAACACCATCTCCACCTGCACCTGCCCCTCGCCCTTGCACGCCTCGCAGCGCCCCCCCGCCACGTTGAACGAGAAGTGCCCCGGCCCGAAGCCGCGCCGCCGCGCCTCGGGGAGCGAGGAGTAGATGCGCCGCACCTCGTCCCACGCCTTGATGTAGGTCACCGGGTTGGAGCGCGGCGTGCGGCCGATCGGCGACTGGTCGACCAGCACCACCTCCTTCACCAGCCCCGCGCCGCTGATGCGGTCGAAGGCGCCCACCGCCTCGCCCAGGTGGCGCTTGGCGCTGGTCTCGCCGCCGCTGAGCTCGCGCTCCAGCGCGCGGTACAGCACGTCGTGCACGAGCGTGCTCTTCCCCGAGCCGGAGACGCCGGTCACCACCGTCAGCGCGCCGGTGGGGATCTCGACCTTGTCGCCCAGCAGGTTGTGCTCGCGCGCGCCCTCCAGCCGGATCTTCGGCCCCGTCACCCGCCGCCGCCGCTCGGGGACGGGGATGGACTCGCGGCCGGAGAGGTAGCGCCCGGTGAGCGTGTCCGCCCGCAGCAGCGCCTCCAGCGTCCCCTGGAACACCAGGCCGCCGCCGCGCTCGCCGCTCCCGGGGCCCAGCTCCACCAGCCAGTCCGCGATGCGCATGGCGTCGGGGTCGTGCTCCACCACCAGCACGGTGTTGCCGTGGTCGCGCAGGCGCACGAGGAGGCGCAGCAGCCGGTCGTTGTCCGCCGGGTGCAGGCCGATGGTGGGTTCGTCGAGGACGTAGAGGGTGTCCACCAGCCGGCTCCCCAGCGAGTTGGCCAGGGTGATGCGCTGCGCCTCGCCGCCGGAGAGGGTGCGCGTCTGCCGGTCGAGGGTGAGGTAGCCGAGCCCCACGTCGTCCAGGAAGCCGACGCGCGCGTCCAGCTCCTTCAGGATCGAGTCGGCGATGCCGCGCTCCTGCTCGGTGAGCGGCGCGTCCGCGCAGTCGCCGCCGGCCGGTCCGCCCGGGTCGCGCAGCGCGGCCAACCAGGGGCGCAGCCGGGTGAGCGGCACCTGGCTCACGCCGGCGACGTCGCGGCCGGCCACGCGCACCCGAAGCGCCTCGGGGCGGAGCTTGGCGCCGTCGCACACGGGGCAGGTCTGCGCCGTCTGGTACTGGCGGATGAAGACGCGGATGTACTGCTTGTAGCGCTTCTCGTCCAGCTCCTCGAAGAAGTCGTAGAGCCCCTGGAAGCCGCGCGCGCCGTGCATCACCCGGTGCCGGAACTCCTCCGGCAGCTCGCGCCAGGGCGCGTCGGCCGACACCCCCTCGCGGCGCGCGAAGTCGTACAGCTTCTTCCGCCGCCCCTCGTAGCGCGGCATCCGCCAGGGGTCCACCGCGCCTTCGGCCAGCGAGCGGTTGGGGTTGCAGACGATCAGCGACTCGTCGAAGCGCAGCACCGCGCCGAAGCCGGTGCACTCGGGGCAGCTCCCGTACGGGTTGTTGAAGGAGAAGAGCTGCGGCGTGGGGCTCAGGAACTCGACCTCGGGGTGGTCCGGGCAGCGGAAGCGCTCGGTGAAGCGCAGCGGCTCGCGGTCCACGGGGACCACCACGGCCTCGCCCTCGCCCTCGGCGAAGGCCGTCTGCAGCGAGTCGGCCAGCCGGTTGGCATCCCCCTCGCCCACCTTCAGCCGGTCGACGACGACGATCAGCTCGCGCGCGGCGGTGAGGTCCACGCCCGACGCGTCCGCCGCCACATCGTCCAGGTGCAGCTCGCGCCCGTCCGCCAGCACGCGCACGAAGCCGAGCGCGCGCAGGTTCTCGAGCACCAGCGCGTGGGTGAGGCGGGCGGAGCGGGGGAGGGGGAAGCCGACCATCACCCGCGACCCCGCGGGGAGGCGGAGGACGGCGTCGGCGGCGGACTGCACGGTGTCGGGGCGGATCTCGCGGCCGCAGGGGCCGTGGCCGTCGCCCGGGCAGAGGGTGCGGCCCACGCGCGCCCAGAGCAGGCGCAGGTAGTCGTAGACCTCGGTGGCGGTGCCTACGGTGGAGCGGCTGGTCTTGGTGGGGTTGCGCTGCTCGATGGCGACCGCGGGAGAGATGCCGTCGACGCGGTCCACGTCGGACTTCTCCATGCGGTCGAGGAACTGCTTGGCGTAGGTGGAGAGCGACTCCACGTACCGCCGCTGCCCTTCCGCGTATACGGTGTCGAAGGCGAGCGAGCTCTTCCCGGAGCCGCTGGGCCCCGTGACCACGATGACCGACCTCCGCGGGAGGTCCAGGTCGAGGTTCTTGAGGTTGTGCTGCCGCGCCCCGCGGATGACGATGCGATCCTTCATGGCGCGGGAAACTAGGGAACGGGGCGGGGATAGGAAACAGGGGGACAGGGGGACAGCAGGAAGGATCGGGAGCGACTGAGGCCGCGGTACGGTGTAGCCTGCGCAAGGTCGTGCGGGAACCGCTTCATCGACGCCGGTGAGGGTGGCGCAGGCGCTGGGGAATTCTACCTCTCCCGGTACGGGAGAGGTGGCGAGCCCTGGCGAGCCGGAGAGGGCGCTGAGCCGGAGCGCGGGCGATCACCCGCTCCGCACCGGCACCCAGTGACTTTCCCCCCGGGGTGTGGTTGACCGCCGCGCCGCGGGGGGTTATCTTCACCGCGAGAATGTTGGAAAGTGGGAGCCGGCGGGCTCCCCACCTGTCGGTTCCGCCCCCAGGGGCGAGATGCTGCCGGGTCCGCAGCCGCGGCGCGCCCGTCTTCCTTCCTCGCCGGATGGAAGCGATGGGCGCGTTTGCGACGGACGGGCCTGAATCCATCAG
>DASYJZ010000657.1:0-4018 GCA_035995965.1 Longimicrobium sp.
GCCCGCCGCATCGCCGGGGGCGACCTCTCGGGCGGCGAGGTGGAGGTGCGGGGCGGCGGCGAGCTGGAGGAGATGGCGCACGCCTTCAACCGCATGGCGGTGGACCTGCGTGGCGTGATCGGCCGGATCCAGCGCACCGGCACCACATTGGGCGCGCACGCGGCCGAGATCTCCAGCCTCACCTGGGAGACGCGCTCGGCCGTGGAGCACCTGAACGGCGCGGTGGCGCAGATCACCGCCGGCGCGCAGGAGCAGTCCGCCAGCGCGCAGCAGGCGCTCACGCAGACGGAAGAGGCCGCGGCCTCGCTCGGCGCCGTGGCGGCGGAGAGCGAGCGCGCCGCGGCCTCGCTGCGCGGTACGGTGGCGGCCGCGCGCCGCGGCGGCGAGACGGTGCGCGCGGTCGCCGCCGCCACGGGAGACCTGGGGCGCGTGGTGCGCGGCAACACCGAGCAGGTGCGCCGCCTCGACCGCCACTCGGCGGCCATCGGCGAGTTCGTGGAATCGATCCACGGCATCGCTGCGCAGACCAACCTGCTGGCGCTGAACGCCGCCATCGAGGCCGCGCGCGCCGGCGAGGCGGGGCGCGGCTTCGCGGTGGTGGCCGACGAGGTGAGGAAACTCGCCGAGGGCGCGGCGGCCGCGGCGCAGCACACGGTGACGGTGGTGGGCGAGATGCGGCGCGACGTGGACGCCACGGTGGACGAGATCGAGCGCAGCGCCGCCGGGGTGCAGGAGACGGCCGGCCGCGCGGCCGAGGTGGGCGGCGCGCTGGACGCCATCTTCCACGCGCTGGAGGAGAGCGAGCGGGTGGTGCAGGCGCTCTCGGCCGACACCCGCGGCGTGGCCGGCCGGGTGCGCGACACGGCGGGGACGATCGGCGACGTGGCCGCCGTGGCGGAGGAGAACGCGGCCTCGGCCCAGGAGATGGCGGCCCTCGCCGAGCAGCTCGAGGGGAGCATGGCCGCCATCGCCGCGCTCGCCGGCGGCGCGGCAGACGAGGCCGGCGGCGACTCGCTCAGCGCGCTGGCGGGGCGGCTGGGCGGACTGGTGTCGAGGTTCCGGGTGGAGGCGGTGGACGGGAGTCTAACTGCCGCGTGAGACAGCGTTTCCGGTTCGACTGTGCATTCGTCGATCCGTACTGAATTGGCTCTCACAGGGGTCACGGGGAACACGGAGGACTGCCACGATTGGCCCCCGTGACCTCTGTGAGAGATCCTGTTCGGGTCTGCCGGCACTCTCATCGAGCCCCTTGACGTGGGACGAGGGGTGCCATTAGCTTCGGCGCACGAAACGGGAGTCGCGTCCCAGGCCGTCAGCGCAGCACCTCGCCCTCACGGGCTGGTCTGCGGGACGGGATCGCCCCAGGAATGGGGCGGTCGGACGCGCCTCCCGTTTTCGTTTTCCGACGACGAACCCAAGGAATGACCGCGATGACCATCACCCTCTCCGCCGCCGCCCTCCGGATGCCGCATATGGCGTCCGTGGCAGCCCCCGCGCCGCTGGCGCTCGGGGTCTCGGCGGAGCCGTGCGCATCGAAGGCGGCCATGCTGCCGTCGCATCGGGCGCACGGATTGGGATTCGGCGGGATCATCGCGCCGGCCTTCGCGGGCCGGCGGGGCGGTACGGACGGCAGTGATCGATTCGGCGGCATTACGCGGTCGAGCATCGGCGGTGGCTGGGATCGGCAGGATCAGGCACAGCTCGCGGGAGGCGGTCCGTTGCGGGGGTAGGTACCCGCAGCCGGACCTGGCGCTACGAAGCGCCCCGCCTCCCAACGTGGAGGCGGGGCGCTTCGCGTATCAGGCACCCCCAGCGGGCCCACGCGGCCCGGCCTGTTTGAAAACTCGGGTCGTGGGTTCTCGTGAACGTTTCGCGAGCGGAGAGGGCGGGCCGGACGGCCGGCGCCCGCCTCACCACGTGACCGCGACTCCCGGAGGTGGGGTGCGGCACGGCACGAAGGTCCGCTCCTCTCCCTCGCGAACTGAAAGTGCCAAGTGCCAAGTGCCAAGTGCCAAGTGCCAAGTGCCAAGTGCCAAGTGCCAAGTGCCAAGTGCCAAGTGCTTAATCTCTTTGGATTTACGGTGCCATCGTTCAGCGGCAGGATACCGGATTGTCGCTCCGGAGAGCGGGGTTCGAATCCCCGTGGCATCGCCTGCTCCATCTGCGGACATAGCTCAGCCGGAAGAGCGCGACCCCGCCATGGTCGAGGCCGCGGGTTCGAATCCCGCTGTCCGCTTCATCCATCCACACAGACGCGTAGCTCAGGGGTGAGAGCGCTCGGCTGATACCCGAGAGGTCCGGAGGTTCGAATCCTCCCGCGTCTACTCTCCCGGTCCCCCGGGCCTGGTACGATTGCTCGGTAGCTCAGCTGGTAGAGCGGCGGGTTGAAGATCCGCGCGTCGGGGGTTCGAGTCCCTCCCGGGCAACTGTTTTCACCACACGACGATGTGCCCGCGAACCCGGGCCGACGCCCCCGGTTTCGGGAGCCGGGGCGGGCGTACACACGGATCCCGGAAAGGTGAGCGAGAGATGCGACAATGAGCATGACGCTGGTCATCAGCCCGGGCTACCTGCCGCTCGGCACCGTCACCGTGCAGCGCGCCGTGCAGCTGTACGTGGACGGCAAGGCCGAGATCGAGCGGGCACACCCCACGCGCCGCTTCCGCTCGATGAAGCTGACGGTGCCCGCGCCGCGCGTGCTGCGGCTGCGTGCGGACGTCAGGCTGCCCGCCCGGCTGTTCGGGGCGGCGCCGCTGGGCGGCAGCAACCACAACCTCTTCGACCGCGACGGGCGCCGCTGCCTGTACTGCGGCCGCACGGAGGGGCAGGTCCGGCACGCGGGGTACCGGCTGACCCGTGACCACGTGATGCCCCTGTCGCGGGGCGGCCGCGACGTGTGGCGCAACGTCGCCACCGCCTGCGAGCCGTGCAACAACGCGAAGGCCGACCGCACTCCCGACGAGGCCGGGATGCCGCTGCTCGACGAGCCGCGGACGCCCACGGCGTGGGAGCTGGTGCGCGCGCGGCACGACGACGTGGAAGAGCTGCTGGGCTTCTGCGCGAGTGAAGCGGCCTGACGCGGGCCGCGCCGGCACCCGCCGGCGAACCGACCGGGGCGGCGTACCTCCCCGGGCGGAGCGCACCACGGTGGCGGTAGCTCAGTTGGCAGAGCGCCGGAATGTGGATCCGGAGGCCGCGGGTTCGAACCCCGTCCGTCACCCTGAACTGCAAGGGGACAGGTTACAGATATTCGACGATGAGTCCAGAGCCGCTTGCTGTCCCCTGTCCCCTGCCGTTTCGCCCCCGTAGCTCAGCGGACCAGAGCGCCGGATTACGGATCCGGAGGTCCCAGGTTCGAATCCTGGCGGGGGCATGTGTGTGGTTTCGAGACGTAGCTCAGTTGGCAGAGCGCCCGCTTTGGGAGCGGGAGGTCCGCGGTTCGAGTCCGCGTGTCTCGACTGGTGCAGGATCGTGGAGGGTTGGCAGAGCTGGCCAATTGCGCGCGGGTGCTAACCGCGAGGGCGTGACCCGCCCACGGGGGTTCGAATCCCCCACCCTCCTCTGGTTGGGTCCCCGTAGCTCAGGAAGGGACAGAGCGCCGTAAAACTATCGGGAACGGGTCACAGGCAGCGGGTTGCAGAGGCACCGAACGGGGTGGAGCCCCAAGTAGGGAAGCGGGTTTTCCCGGTCTGCCTGACTCTCGCAAGGGAGTGCGCGGGTTCGAATCCCGCCGGGGGCACTGATGTCGAAGGAAGGGAGGTTGGCAGAGCGGCCGAATGCACCCGTCTCGAAAACGGGAGCTCCTTCGCGGGGCCGGGGGTTCGAATCCCTCACCTCCCTCTTCACGCTCTTCGCGCGCCTGTAGCTCAGCGGAACAGAGCGTCGGTTTCCGATACCGAAGGCCGCAGGTTCGAGCCCTGCCGGGCGCGCTGGAAACGCAAAACCGCCGCGTCGTCCATGATGATGCGGCGGCTCTCCCTGTCTCTCTGGTCGTAAAATATCGCGACCGGGGGGCCTT
>DASYJZ010000658.1:0-5503 GCA_035995965.1 Longimicrobium sp.
AGCCGCGGAGCCGCGGAGGAGCCGTCAAGCTTCTCCGCGGCTCCGCGGCTCTGAGTGAGGCTTGTCTTTTTCCTGCCACGCGGGGGCGACGGGGGCTTCGTCGGACGCCCCGGCCGCCCTCGGGTCGGGCTCGGTGTCGGGCGGGGGGCGAAGGAGCGAGATCGCCACCGACGCGAGCAGCACGCCCGCCACCACCAGCAGCGACACCAGCGTGTCCACGTGCAGGTGGAAGATGGTCGCCAGCATCTTGCCGCCGATGAACACCAGCACGATCGACAGCCCCAGCTTCAGGTAGTGGAAGCGGTCGATCACGCTGGCCAGCATGAAGTAGAGCGAGCGCAGGCAGAGGATGGCGAACACGTTCGAGGTGAATACGATGAACGGGTCGCGCGTGACCCCGAAGATCGCGGGGATCGAGTCGACCGCGAAGATCAGGTCGGTGGTCTCCACCAGGATCAGCACCACGAACAGGGGCGTAGCCACGCGCCGAACGCGCCCCTCGATGGTCTCGCGGGTGAAGAAGTGCTTCCCGTCGTAGTCGCCGCTCACCGGGAGGAAGCGCCGCACCAGCTTGAGCGCGGGGTTCGACTCGGGCTCGAAGTCCACGTCCTTCTGCGTGGCCATCCGCACGCCGGTGAACACCAGGAAGGCGCCGAAGATGTAGATGATCCACTCGAAGCGCTCCAGCAGCACCGCGCCCGCCCCGATCATCACGCCGCGCATCACCAGCGCCCCCAGCACTCCCCAGAAGAGCACGCGGTGCTGGTACTTCGCCGGCACCGCGAAGTAGTTGAAGATCAGGACGAAGACGAAGATGTTGTCGACCGAGAGCGCCAGCTCGATCAGGTACCCCGTGACGAAGTCCAGCGCGGCCTTGGGCCCGCCCACGATGTCGGTGGGCAGGTCGTGGTGGTAGATGAGGAATGCGAAGACCCCCGCCAGCACCATGGTGACGAGGCTCCACCGCGCCGCCTCGCGGATGGAGATGACGTGCGCCTTGCGGTTGAAGACCCCCAGGTCCACCGCCAGCAGCACCAGCACCACGGCCAGGAACCCCGCCCACGCCAGCACCTGTGTCGTCAAAGACCCTCTCCTTGAGCTCCCTGCGTTCCCAACGCAAAGGGGCGAGACCTTCGCCCGCAACGGACGCCCTGAGGGCTTCCGCTCCGCAACGAAGGTCTCGCCTTGAACGAGGCGCGGATCCGCGCCAGCCGCCCCAACCGAACCGTGCGGACCATGGGCCCGCAGTCTTGACGATCCGGCCGCCGGGTTGTCTCACCCGGTGAGCTACTCCCCTTCCGTGTGTTCGTCCAAACCTACCGCGCGACTTCCGTGCCGTCAAACCGCCGCGCCTCTCACGGTACACGCGGCCTGCCCCGGTGTTTCGGTGATCCGGGAATCGTGCTGATGACTTCTTCACTCGCTGTATCCGCGCCAAACTCTATCGATGTCATCCTGAGGCCGGCCGCGACCTGCTCTGCCTTACGTTGATCCTGGCAGGCCGAAGGATCTGTAGCCGGCCGTGCGACACCCCGGCGGTAGCGCATCCGCGGTTATAGATCCTTCGGGCTGCATCCATCGTCGCGATCCTGAACCATGCGTGGTCGCCCTCAGGATGACGTCGTAGGGATCTCACGTGAGTCCTCTGCGATGCACCGGATTTCTCCTTCCGATTCGAATCAGACGCCGCCGCTACGCGCCCGGGTCACCGGCGGGGATGGCGGGGAGGGTGAAGTGGACCGTGGTGCCGGCGCCCAGCGTGCTCTCCAGCCAGATGCGCCCGCCGTGCGCCTCCACGATGCCGCGGGCGATCGGCAGGCCCAGCCCCACGCCGCGTCGGTCGCTCCCCACCTGGCGGAAGCGGTCGAAGACGTAGGGCTGGTGCTCGGGGGCGATCCCCACCCCGGTGTCGGCCACCGCGAACCAGACCGCGCCGTCGCCGCCGCGCCCGGCCGAGACGCGCACCTCGCCGCCCGCGTCGGTGAACTTCACCGCGTTGCCGATCAGGTTCCAGAGCACCTGCACCAGCCGGTCCGAGTCGGCCAGCACCGGCAGCGGCTCGCCCGGCTCGGCGGCGAGCGAGACGCCGCGCGCCACCGCCAGCGGGTGCAGCATGCGCACCGCCACCGCCACCAGCGGCCGCGCGTCCACCGGCGAGCGGTCCAGCGGGATGCCGCCGCTCTCCTCCATCCGCGACACGTCCAGCAGGTCGGTGATCAGCCGGTTGGTCTGCTCCACCGAGCCCACCACCTGGCGCAGGTTGTCCTCCATCCACGGCTCCAGCGTGCCGCCCGGCGCCATGTCCAGGAGCATGCTGGCGTTCAGCAGGATCGAGGCGAGCGGGTTGCGCAGGTCGTGCGACACCACCGCCAGCACCGCCTCGCGCGCGCGGATGGCCTGCTGGGCGATGGTGTAGAGGCGGGCGTTGTCGATGGCCAGCGCGGCGCGGCGCGCGACCTCCTCCACCAGCGCCACGTCGGGCGCCCGGTAGCGCCGCCCCGAGTCCGACGCGGCCAGGGTGATGGCCCCCAGCACCCGCCCCCGCGCCGCCAGCGGGGCGATGATGTACGACTTGAGGTCCAGCTGGGCCAGGCGCCCGCGGTGGTCGTCGTCGTGCGCGATCACGCCGACCATGTCGGGGGTGAAGTCCGACACCAGCAGCGGCATCCCCGTGCGGATCACCCGCAGCACCGGGTGGCGCGCCAGGTCGGCGTCGTCGGCCTCGGGCGGGTGCTGGGTGTTGGTGTAGAGGATCTGCTCCTTCTCGGGGTCCGCGTGCGCGCGGGCGATGCGCCGCAGGCCGCCGTTCGGCTCGGCCTCGTCGATCAGGCAGTAGTCCGCCAGCGCCGGGACCACCAGGCGCGCGAGCTTCTGGAAGCTGGTCGCGTAGTCCAGCGAGGCGTCGAGCAGGGCGCTCACCTCGGCCAGGAAGGCGAAGCGCTTCTCCGCCGCCTCGGCGTGCGCGCGCGCGGCGCGCTCGCGATCGAGCTCCGAGCTGCGTTCGCCGTCGCCGCGGCCGCCGCGAAGCAGCTCGGCCGCGGCCGCGGCGGCCACGTCCTCCAGCGACGCGCGCTCCGCCGCCGTCCACTCCCGCGGCCGGCGGTCGAGCACGACCAGCGTGCCCACGGGGGTGCCGCGCTCGGGCGCGACGAGCGGGAGCGAGGCCGCGGCGAAGAGCTCGGACGGGCTGCGGCGCCCCCGCTTCGCGCCGGGCATCCCGGGAACGGGCGTGCTCCCGTCCCAGCCGAAGCTCCCCGCGACCACGGTGCCCGCGCCCTCGAAGGCCAGCACCACCGCCGCCGGCGCGCCGGTCACGCGGCAGGCCAGGCGCGCCAGCCGGTCGGCCACGCCGGGCTCCAGCACGCCGCGCAGGCGGCTGCTCATCGGGTGGAGCACGGTGGCGGGGTCATGCATGCCGGCGGAGCCGCGGGACCGGGGAACCAAAGGAGACGCAGCGGAGGACGGGCCGTCGCTCTCAAGATAAGCGAGCGCGGCGGCGGCGGAAACTACGGCGCCGCGGGCCCGTCCGGGGCGATCCACCCGGCCTGGCAGGAGCGGTCGACCACGTCGAGCACCACGGGCCAGAGCGCCGGCGCGCCCTCGCGGATCGGGTCCATCCGCCGGAGCACCTGGGCGCGGGTGATGGCGTGCTCGCGCCACGATCCCCCGCCCCCGTAATAGTTCTGCAGCAGCGGCTGGAAGCGGTCGAGCGCCGCCGCGAAGCGCGCGTCGATGCTCTCGGCCGCCTCGAACTCTTCCCAGAGCGCCGCGAGCTCCCGCGCCTGCTCCGCGGGGAGGATGCCGAAGAGGCGCGCGGCAGCCGTCTGCTCGCGCTCCGCTCGCCCGAGGTTCGCGTCGGCGTCGTAGCAGAAGGTGTCGCCGGCATCCACCTCCACCAGGTCGTGCACCAGCAGCATCCGCAGCACGCGGGCGTGGTCCACCCCGGGCGGGGCGGAGTCCTGCAGCAGCACGGCGAGGAGGGCGACGTGCCAGGAGTGCTCCGCGCTGTTCTCCAGGCGCGAGCCGTCCACCAGTCGGGTGCGGCGCTGCACCGCCTTCAGCCGGTCGGCCTCCAGCGCGAAGCGGATGCGGCGGGCCAGCGGGCTCTCGTCGACGGAAGCGCCTGCGTCGGCTGCGGCGGGCGCCGTCATCCGTCCTCGCCGTCGTCGTGGGCTTCCGCCATCCGCCGCTCGCGCCTGCGGACCGCGATGGCGTGCAGCCGCCGGTCTTCGTCCGTCTCCAGCAGCAGCGGCGGCACCGGCGCGGGGCGGCCGTTCAGCCGGTCGAGGGCGACGTAGGTGAGCATGCAGCGGTTGGTCTGCCGCCGCACCCCCGTCTCCACCTCCTCGGCCGTGACCTCCACCAGCACGTCCATCGAGGTGCGGCCCACGTAGACGATGCGCCCGTGCGCCTCCACGAAGTCGTTCGCGTACACCGGCTCCTTGAACTCCACCCGGTCGATGGAGACGGTGACCACCGGCAGCCGCGCGTGCCGCCGGGCCACCACGCCGCCGCACTTGTCGACCAGCGCCAGGATCACCCCGCCGAAGACGTTGCCGTGGTGGTTGAGCTGGTCGGGCATCATGCTCTCGGCGAGCACGGTGTACGACTCGCGCGGTGACTTCCCCGCCTGGGGCGGGCTCGTTGCGTCGGACATCGGCCTCTGCTGCGGAATCTCCCGTCGGCACCCGGGGACAGTCTAGCACCCGCGCCGGGACGATACCATGCGTGCGGCCTTGCGTGAGCACGGGCGGCGCGGACGACTTTGTCGCACGTTTGCGCGCCCCTTCGCATTGACCAACGCGGCCGCTCCGCGTATTTTGCGTTCCCCTACTCCATTTCGCGCCTCTTCCCCCGCCGGATGCTACGCAGCCCGGCGAGGAAGCTCGGCACCCGATACCGGTCGCCTGCAAGGCTCCCGGCACCGGTGTTCTCGTCTGCTCATCCGCGGATCGCCGTCGTGGCTTCCGCGGCGGGTGTCGGCAATCGCCGCGCGCCGCCTGGCTCACCCTCTCCCGGTTCCTTCCATGGTGGGACTCGAACGTCTCCTGATCGGCCGCATGCTGGGCGGCCGCTACGCCGTCGAGGAGCTGATCGGCCGGGGCCGGGGCGGCCTGGTGTACCGCGCGCGCGACACCGAGAGCGGCGCCGAGATCGCGCTCAAGGTGCTCGCCGCCCCGCAGACAGCCGAGGCGCGGGAGCGCTACCGCCGGCTCGTCGCGGGAGAGGTCGGCATCGCGGCCGGCATCGAGCACCCCAACGTGGTCGCCGTCCACGCGCTGGGGGTCGACCCCGAGCTGGACGTGGACTTCGTGACCTCCGAGCTGGCGCGCGGGCAGACGCTGGCCGCCGTCCTCGCGCAACGCGGCAACCCGCCGGTCTCGCTGGGGCTGCGGCTGCTGAGCGACGCCGCCGACGGGCTCGCCGCCGGCCACCGCGCCGGGCTGGTGCACCGCGACCTCCGCCCCGCCAGCCTCTACCTGGTGCGTTCCGAGGCCGAGCG
>DASYJZ010000659.1:0-8361 GCA_035995965.1 Longimicrobium sp.
AGGCGGGCGGGGGTAATGCGCCCTCGAAAAGCGGGAATCCGTCGAAGGGCGGCTCCAACCCCAACAAGGGTCACTCCAGCCCCGACAAGGGATCTGGGCACTCCCGGGGACCGTGCCCCGCCGGGCGAAAGTGACCCGCGATGGCAGAACACTACGCGCGTAGTGTCTTCATCAACTGCCCGTTCGACCGCCGATACAAGCCGCTGTTCCACGCGATCATCTTCGCGGTGCAGGACTGCGGCTTTTCAGCGCGCTCCGCTCTTGAAGTCGAGGACGCCGGAGAAGAGCGAATCCGCAAGATCAAGCGGATTATCCGCGAATGCCGATACGGCATACACGACATTTCGCGGGTACAGCTCGATACCGGGAGCCGGCTTCCGCGGTTCAACATGCCGCTCGAACTGGGGCTGTTCCTCGGTGCGCAGGAATATGGGCACGACGAGCAGGTGGAGAAGCGCTCCCTCATCCTGGACCGGGACAGGTACCGTTATCAGCAGTTCTGTTCCGACATCGCCGGGCAAGACATCAGGGCTCACGACAACGACCCCGCGCTTGCGATCGCGGCGGTCCGCGCGATGCTGACCACCGCCATGGGCGGGACGGCACGCATTCCCGGGCAGGCCAAGATCCATGACCGCTACCTCCAGTTCCGGGCGGAGCTTCCCGCGCTCTGCCGGAAGCTTTACGTGAAGCCTGCGGAGCTCCAGTTCGTCGAGCTTCGGTCTCTGATCGTGACGTGGCTGACGGAGCACCCCCTCTCCGCCCTTGGCACCTAGCTTCAAGCGCCATCGCCGGATAGCTTCTCCATCATCACCCGCACATCGTTCCGAGCCGCAGTCGCCGACCCGATGAGGTTCCAGCCGGACCCGCGCTTCACCTTCGACACCTTCGTCGCCGGCCCCGGCAGCCAGATGGCCGCGGCCGCCGCGCGGCGTGCCGCCGAGGCCCCGGGCACCAGCTACAACCCCCTCTTCCTCTACGGCGACACCGGCGTAGGCAAGAGCCACCTGCTGCACGCCGTCGGCAACCTCGCGCTCACCGTGCGCCCGGACCTCCACGTCGTCTGCCGCACCGCCGACGAGCTGGTCGACGACATCTCCTCCGCCGTCTCCGCCGGCACCCTGCAGGCGTTCACCGACGAACTGCTGGAGAGCGACATCATCCTCCTGGACGACGTGCACCTGCTGGCCGGGCGCAGCCGCACCCAGGAGGAGCTGCTGCGCGTCTGGGACGAGATCGTGTGGACGGGGACGCAGATCGTGCTGGCGGCCTCGCTCCCCCCCGCCGAGATCCAGGCCGTCGCCGAGGACTTCCGCGCCAGGCTGGCCGGCGGCCTGGTCGTCGACCTGACCCCGCCGGAGGCCGAGACCCGGCTGGCGATCGTCCGCCGCGAGGCGGCGCGGCTGGGGGTGGAGCTGGGCGCCGGGATGGACGAGGCGCTGGCGCACCTCCCGCTCCCGGGCGCGCGCGAGCTGCACGCGGGCGTCGGCCGCGTGGCCGAGGCGCAGGAGCACGAGGGGCGGCGGGTGCGCGTCTCGGAGCTCGCGGGCGTGGTGGGCGTGCCCGACCCCAACGCGCCCACCGACGAGTTCAGCGCCTTCCTGCTCGACATCTCCAGCACGGTGGGGCAGCTGGTGGAGGGCGAGCCGTGGCGGCGGCGGCTGGCCGAGGCGATCCTGCGCCACGAGGGCGAGGGGTTCCGCACCCGCCGCCTGGAGACGGCGCTGGAGGCCGACTCCGCGCCGGAGGTGGACGCGCTGCTGGCCGGGTACGCGGCGGACCTGGAGAAGCTGCAGGCGATCGCCGCGGAGCTGGAGGAGCTGGGCGCCGAGGCCGCGGGGAGCGCGGTGCTGAAGGACCCCGACCGGCTGGGCGAGGCCGAGGCGCTGCTGGCCGGCGCCCGCGCCGCCGCCGAGCGCTCGCGCCCCGCGCCGCCACCGGTCGACCGGTGGTACGCCAACAACCCGGAGAAGGTGGCGTGGGGGTGGCTCGCCCTGGACGACCGGCTGATCGAGGAGCTGGCCTGAGATGGCGATCAAGGGCAACCTGCGCGAGGCCGGCCTCCCCGACGTCCTCCAGCTCCTGGCCATGGGGCAGAAGACGGGGTGCCTGTCGCTCGCCGACCGCTCGCTGTTCGGCTACATCTACTTCGAGCGCGGGCGCATCACCTACGCCTCCATCGTCAACCGGCGCGACCGGCTGGGCGACCTGCTGGTGAAGAACTCGCTGCTGCGCGCCGAAGACCTCTCCGCCGCCATCGAGGAGCAGTCGCGCACCCCGGGCGACCGGCTGGGCGAGATCCTGGTGCGCCGCGGCAACATCACCCGCGAGCAGCTCCAGCACTACATCCGCATCCAGATCGAAGAGGCGGTCTACTTCCTCTTCACCTGGAACCAGGGGTCCTTCCAGTTCGAGCCCGACCAGCGCCCCGAAGAGGGGGCCATGCTGGTGTCGATCAACCCCGAGAACCTCCTGCTGGAGGGGGCGCGGCGGATCGACGAGTGGAGCCTGGTGGAGAAGAAGATCCCCTCGCTGGAGCTGGTCTTCCAGGTGGACCGCAGCAAGGCGATCGAGGGGTTCGAGCTCTCCGACGAGCAGCGCAAGATCCAGCCGCTGGTGGACGGCAAGCGCAGCGTGCAGGACATCATCGACGACAGCGGGATGGTGGAGTTCGACGTGGGGAAGGCGCTCTTCGGCCTGATCCAGGCCGGCTTCGCCCACCCGGTCGGCCGGCGCGCGGCCGAGGTGCAGCAGGTGCCCCGCGCGCGCATCGACGAGCACAGGAACCTCGGCATCGCCTTCTACAAGACGGGGATGTACGAGGAGAGCACCCGCGAGTTCCGGCGCGTGGCCGAGCTGCAGCCGACGAACCCGGAAGCGCGCTTCCACCTGGCGCTGATCGGCCTGCGCAAGGGCGACGACCGCTTCGCGCTGCGCTACCTGCGCGAGGTGGTGGAGATCGGCGGGGTGCGCGCCTCGGTGCTGCACGACATGGCGCTGGCGCTGGAGCGCATCGGCCGGCTGGCGGACGCGCGCTTCGCCGCCGACGAGGCGGCGCGGCTGGCGCCGAAGCGGCCGCAGGTGCTCCTCTCGCGCGCGGTGCTGGTCCTCAAGCAGGGCGAGCCGCACGCCGCGGCGGAGGCCTTCGCCCGCTACCGCGAGGCGCTGGGCGAGGCGAAGGCGCCCGCCGCGTACTACGCCTTCGCGCTCCTGGCCGAGGCGGCCGCGGGGCGCGCGGACGAGGCGGTGAAGCTGGGGGAGGAAGGCGTCGCGGCGCACCCCCACAGCGCGCCGGTGCACCTGCACTACGGCGCGGTGCGCGAGCGGCGCGGCGAGTGGGAGCAGGCCGAGGCGCTCTACCGCCGCGCGACGGAGGAGGATGGCGAGCTCCCCGAGGCGCACAAGGCGTACGGCGACGCGCTCTACCGCCGCGGCGCGTACGAGGAGGCGGCGGAGTGCTACCGCCGCGCCATCCAGCTCCGCGCCGAGCTGGGCGACGACGTGTACTTCAGGCTGGGGAACATCCACTACAAGCGGATGGAGCGCCCCGAGGCGGTGAAGCTCTGGCGCCGCGCGCTGGAGTTGAACCCCGGCAACGCCGTGGTGCGCACCAACCTGGAGCTGGTGGAGAACGTGCTGCGATGAGCGGGCTCACCCCTCCGCCGCCCTACGTCCCCTTCGCCCTTCCGCTGGAGGGCGACGACGAGGAGCTGGAGAAGCTCAAGCGCAAGATCGAGCGCGACCGCGGCTTCAACTGCTCGTTCTACAAGGACAAGTGCCTGCGCCGCCGCATCGCGGTGCGCATGCGGGCGCGCGGGCGGAGGAGCTTCGCCGAATACCACGCGCTGCTGGAGCAGGAGCCGGGCGAGTACGAGCAGCTGCTGGACACGCTCACCATCAACGTCACCAAGTTCTTCCGCAACCCGGAGACCTGGGAGGCGGTGGAGGCGCAGGTGGTGCCGCACCTGTTCGCGGCCAAGGGGCCGATCCGCGTCTGGAGCGCGGGCTCGGCCAGCGGCGAGGAGGCGTACACCGTCTCCATCCTGCTGCAGGAGTGGGCGGAGAAGCACCGCCGCGTGCCGGAGCTGGAGCGGGTGCGGATCGTGGGGACCGACATCGACCGCCGGAGCCTGGAGAACGCCGAGCGCGGCGTGTACCCCGACCTCTCGCTGACGGAGACGCCGGCGCGGGTGCGCGGTCGCTGGTTCTCCGAGGGGCCGCCCTTCCGCATCCGCCCCGAGGCGCAGCGCGGCGTGTCGTTCACCCGCCGCGACCTGATCTCCGAGCGGGCCGAGGCGGGGCAGAGCCTGATCTTCTGCCGCAACGTGGTGATCTACTTCGACCGCGAGATCCAGGAGCGGCTGTTCAAGGACTTCTTCGACGCCCTGGTTCCCGGCGGCTTCCTGGTGCTGGGGAAGGTGGAGACGCTGATCGGGGTGGCGCGCACGCTCTTCCGGCCGGTGAACAACCGCGAACGGATCTTCCAGAAGCCCGCATGAAGCCCGCGCAGATCTTCGTGAAGGTGGCGCACCACGCCGTGGGCGGGGCCGGCGACGTGCTGGTGACGCTGGGGCTGGGCTCGTGCGTGGCCATCATGCTGCACGACCGGCAGGCGAAGGTGGGCGCGCTGGCGCACGTGCTCCTCCCCGAGCCGGCGCTGGCGCGCGACCAGCACAACACCGCCAAGTTCGCCGCCACCGCGGTGCCCATGCTGCTGGAGGAGCTGGCCGCGCTGGGCGCCCGTACGCGGCGGCTGGAGGCGCGGCTGGCGGGGGGCGCGTCGATGTTCGCCAGCCTGATGGTGCCGGGGTCGCTCAACATGGGCGAGCGCAACGTGCGCGCCTCGCGCGAGGCGCTGCGCCGCGCGGGGATCCCCATCCTGGGCGAGGCGGTGGGGGGCGACTACGGGCGCTCGGTTCGCTTCACCGTGGGCGAGGGGCGCACGGTGGTGTCGTCGGTGGGGAAGACGGATGTCCTCCTCTAGGCCGCCGTCGCCCGGCACGCGCGGCGAGCGCGGCCGTCCGCACACCGTGCTGGTGGTGGACGACAGCGCCTTCATGCGCCGGGTGATCAGCGACATCCTCTCCAGCACCGACGAGTTCCGGGTGATCGGCACCGCGCGCGACGGCAACGACGCGCTGAAGAAGGTGCACCAGCTCGACCCGGACCTGGTGACCATGGACGTGGAGATGCCGGGGCTCGACGGGCTGGCCGCGCTCGGCTACATCATGAGCGAGACGCCGCGCCCGGTGGTGATGCTCTCCGCGTACACCGTGGCCGGCGGCGACGCCACGCTGCGCGCCCTGGACTACGGCGCGGTGGACTTCGTCTCCAAGCCGTCGGGGACGATCTCGCTGAACCTGGAGACGGTCTCCGACCGGCTGCTGGAGGCGCTGCGCGCCGCGGCGTCGGCCAACCTCTCCATGATCCCGGTGCGCCTCCCCCGCGCGGCGCGCCCGCGCCGCCCCGCGTCCGCCGCGATCCCGGCGGCAGCCCCGACGCGGCGCAGGCGGCGCCGGGGGCAGGAGGCGCCGCCCTCGGGCGAGGTCGCCGTCGCCATCGCCGCGTCTACGGGGGGGCCGCGGGCGATCGCGGAGCTGCTGCCGCGGCTGCGGGCGCCGCTGGGGGCCGCGGTGCTGATCGTACAGCACATGCCCGCGCACTTCACCCGCACCTTCGCCGAGCGGTTGGACAACATGGAGGGGCTGCCCGTGAGCGAGGCGGTGGAGGGCGAGGCGGTGCGGCGCGACCACGTCTACATGGCGCCGGGCGACTTCCACATGCGCGTCGCCCGCGGCGCCGACGGGGTGCCGCGCATCGCGCTGGACCAGGAGCCGGCGGTGTGGGGGGTGCGCCCCGCCGCGGACCCGCTCTTCCGCTCGGTGGCCGACGTCTACGGTGCGCGCGGCGTGGGCGTGGTGCTCACCGGCATGGGCCGCGACGGCGCCGAGGGGCTGCGCGAGATCGTGGCCGCCGGGGGCGCGGGGATCGCGCAGGACAGGGCGACGTCGGTGATCTACGGGATGCCGCAAGCTGCCGCCGAGCACGCCCACCGCGTGGTGCCGCTGGAGGAGGTGCACGCCGAGATCGGGCGCGAGGTCGCCGCCCGCGCCGCCCAGCCCGCGTCCGCCACGGCGCCCGCGGCGGCGGCGCTGTCGGTCGAGGAGGCGTCGTGAGCGCCGCCGAATCGTTCCGCCCCTTCCGCGAGCGGGTGGCGGAAGACGAGGCGCAGGTGATCGCCTTCCACATCGGCGGCGAGCTGCACGCCTGCGACATCCAGGTGGTGGAGGAGGTGGTGACGAAGCGCCGCCTCCATCGGCTCCCCGACATGCCGCCGCGGCTGCTCGGCATCCTGCGGCTGCGCGGCGAGCTGGTGCCGGTGCTGGACGTGGCGCCGCTGCTGGAGCTGGAGCTGACGGCGGAGACGCCCGCGATCCTCGTCGTCGCCGTCGGCGACACGCGGCTGGGCGTGGCGGTGGACGCGACCCACGACGTGGTGTCGCTGAGCCCGGCAGACTATCGTCCCGCGCCGCACAGCGGCGGCGAGCGCGACCAGTACGTGGCCGGCGTGGCGCGCATCGGCGGCGCGCTGGTGAACCTGATCGACCTCGCGGAGATGCTGCGCGAGCAGACGTCGGGGACGCCGGGGACGCCGGGGACGCGGTAGGAGGCTGTCCAGCCGCGGACGCGCGCAGAAGCCTGAGATCCCGATCGAAGCTGTTGTCGCAATAGCCGTGCGGAAGGATGGAACCGATGATCCAACGCCACCCAACGCTCCCCGTGAACTCGACATGAGAAACGTACGCCAGGCGGCCGTGCCGCAGGTGCAGCTCGTCACCTTCCGCGTGGGCGGCGAGGAGTTCGGGCTGGACGTGTTCCAGGTGCACGAGATCCTGCGCTACACCGAGCCCACGCCGATGCCCAAGGCGCCCGCCTTCGTGGAGGGGGTGCTGGACGTGCGCGGCACCCTGGTCCCCGTCGTCGACCTGCGCAAGCGCTTCGAGCTGCACGAGGTGCCCTACGACGACGACACGCGCATCATCCTGGTCGACTTCCAGAGCGAGCGGCTGGGGCTGATCGTGGACGAGGTGAGCGAGGTGCTGCGCGTCCCCGAGACGGCGGTCTCGCAACCGCCCAGCTACGTGCGCGGGCTCGCCGCCGAGTTCATCCGCGGCATCGTGCGGCTGGAGAGCCGGCTGGTGGTGCTGCTCGACCTGGACCGCATCCTCAGCAGCCAGGAGCGGATGCAGCTCGTCTTCTCCGGCCTCTCCGGCGGCGGCGATCCCGAGCCGGCGGCCGCGGGGACGAAGGGCGCGTCGAAGTGACGGCCGACGAGCTGCTGGCCGCCTACGCGGAGCGCTCCACCCGCATCGCGGAGCGCCTGGAGGCGGGCGACGCCTCGGACGCCGTGAAGAACGACATCGTGGGGCTGTTCAAGGAGGCGGAGACCGCGGTGGAGCGGATGACCGCCTTCAAGGAGAGCCTGCGCGAGCTGGTGCAGCGCTACAAGACGCTGGCGGCCGAGAAGCCGGTGAAGCCCGCGCGCACCCGGTCGCGGGTGTCGGACCACATCGGCAGCTCCACCTACGTGGAGCGCGGCTGGAGCGCCATCGCGTCCGGCGATCCCAAGCGCGCGGTGAAGGAGCTGGAGCGCGCCCTGGAGCTCGCGCCGGACGACGCGCAGGCCGAGACGCTGATGGGATGGGCGCAGATGCTGCGCGGCCAGTACGACGACGCGCTGTTCACCTACTACAAGGTGCTGGCGAAGAGCCCCGACAACCCGCTGGCCCGGGTGAACCTGGGGTACATCTGCCTGAAGAAGGGGATCTTCGGCGAGGCCATCGAGCACCTGTCGCGCGCCATCCGGCAGGAGCAGGACCGCAAGGCGTCGCTCTACGCCCATTTCTACATGGGGCTGGTATACCTGGAGCGGGAGATGTACGACGACGCCCGCGCCTTCCTGCGCAAGACGCTGGAGCTCGGCCCCAACCTGCTGGAGGCCTGGTACGAGATGGGGCGCACCTTCTACCTGGAGGGGAACCGCCACGCCGCCGCCGAGGCATGGCGCCACGGGGTGGAGGCGAACCGCTTCAGCGTCTGGGGCGAGCGCTGCGGCGATGCGCTCAAGCAGGTGGAGGCCGGCGAGCCGGTGCAACTCGCCGGGATGGAGAACGCGGCCTGATCGCGGTACGAAAACGGATTGGTCTCACGCAGAGACGCGGAGCCGCGGAGAAACCACGAAGCTTCTCCGCGGCTCCGCGTTCTCGGCGTCATATCATATCATACCGATTTCGCAGAATGTGCGTGCATCCGCTCCAACCCTTGAGACGTCATCCCGAGCGGTGCCGCTGCGCCGGCCTG
>DASYJZ010000660.1:0-2057 GCA_035995965.1 Longimicrobium sp.
CGGCCGGCAGAACCGCAGGCCGATCCCCTCCAGCTCCTTGAGCTCCTTCTCCTTGAGCGACGGGTAGCGCTCGGAGAGGAACTCCACCGTATCCTTCATCCACTCCATCTGCTGCTCTTCGCTGGCGCTCAGCACGCCGCAGCGGTGGATGTGGGAGAACAGCTCGTTGCGCGCCTCATCCAGCGCCGTCGGCCGGCTGGGCGCCTTGCGGTCACGATCACGCTCACGATTACGGCTCAAAGCCCCTCCTCATCCTCTAAAGAAACGAACCCTCGCGCGGAGGGTGCACGGCGTCACACGAAACCCACGAAATCTAACACTTTGCCGCACTCCGCGAAACCGCGCCCGGTCCACGCCTTGCTGAGGGACGGGCCCCCGCTGCCCCGCCCCCGACCTGCCGGTCCGCCGCCTCCATGACGAGCACGCGCCCACGCTCCCTTCGGCCCCTGCGGCGCCGCCCCGCCGGGCCGGCCTGGTGGCGCCCCATGGGGCTGCGCAGCGACACCGCCGACCTCGGTCCCTACCGGGTGCACTGGGTGGAGGCGGGGGCCGGCGACGAGTGCGTGGTGCTGCTGCACGGCCTCTCGGGCTCGTCGCGCTGGTGGCAGCGCAACATCCCCGCCCTGGCGGCGACACGGCGCGTGCTGGTGCCCGACGTGATCGGCTTCGGACGCTCGCGCTCGCCGGGGCCGCTCCCCGACGTCCCCACGCTCGCCGGCGTGCTGGCGGAGTGGATCGCCTCGGCCGGCGGCGGCGCGGCGCACCTGGTGGGGCACTCGATGGGCGGGCACCTGGCGATCCGCATCGCGGCCGCGCGGCCGGAGCTGGTGCGGCGGCTAGTGCTCGTGGACGCGGTCGGCATCCCGCGCGAGCGCACCGCACGCGACCTGCTGCGGCTGGCCTACGAGGCGGCGCCCCCGCGGCGCTGGGGCGATCCCCGCTTCCTCCCGGTGATCTGGGGAGATGCGCTCGTGGCCGGCCCCTTCAACGTGCTGCGCGGCCTCTACCACATCCTGCGCGACGACGTGCGGCCGCTCCTTCCCTCGATCCAGGCGCCCACGCTCATCGTGTGGGGCGCACGCGACGGCCTGGTGCCGCTGGAGCACGGCCGGCGGCTGCGCGCCGGGATCCCGGACGCGCGGCTGCTGGTGATCCCCCGCGCCTACCACAATCCCATGGTGGACCGGCCCGCCGCGTTCAACGCCGCCGTGCTGCGCTTCTTGGACGGCGGCGAGGTGGGCGAGTGACGGCGTCGGCCGGCGACATCGCGGTCGAATGGAGCCGCGAGCGGTGGGTGCGGGTCGATCCCTGGCGTGTCCGCTGGCGCGAGGCAGGCGAGGGACCCGCGCTGGTGCTGGTGCACGGCCTCGGCCTCTCGGCGGACTTCTGGTGGCGCAACGGGCCGCCGCTGGCCGCCGCCGGCTTCCGCGTGCTGGCGCCAGACCTCCCCGGCTTCGGCAAGACGGAGGGGCCGCCGAGCCTCACCGTCCCCGAGCAGGCGCGCTGGGTGGCGGCCTGGGCCGACGCCATCGGCCTCGGCCCCTCGGCGTACGTCGGGCACTCGGTGAGCTGCCAGGCCGCGCTGGAGCTGGCGGCCACGGAGCCGGCGCGCGTCACCACCCTGGTGCTCGCCGGGCCCACGGGCGACCCCGCGCCGCTGCGGCTGCTGCGCCAGGCCGCCGGCTTCGTCGCGGACCCGGTGTTCGAGCCGCTGGGCCTCATCCCCACCGTTGGCGAGCACTACCTGAAAGCCGGCGTCGGCCGCTGGCTGCGCACCTGGGTGGCCGCGGGAAGCCACGACACCCTCGCGGTGGCGAAGCGGGTGCGCGCGCCGGGGATCGTGATCCTCGGCCGACACGACGTCGTCGTCCGCCGCGCCTTCGCGGAGAACCTGGCCGCGGCGCTCCCCGGCGGGCGCTGCGTGGTGCTGGAGCACGGCGCGCACGCGGTCGTGTTCGACGCGCCGGAGGAGTTCAACGCCGAGGTGATTCGCTTCCTCAGGCCCTGAAAAACGCAATCTCACGCAGAGCCGCGGAGCCGCAGAGGAGAGACAACGG
>DASYJZ010000661.1:0-4081 GCA_035995965.1 Longimicrobium sp.
CCAGCGCCTCTTCCTCCGCCAGCCGGCGCAGCTCCGCGCCGGGCTCGGCGTGGGCGGAGAGGTCGTGCTCGACCAGCCGGAAGGCGCTCTCCTCCACCGGGAGGATGCGCTGCACCGGCTCGCCCTCGTGCACGGCGAAGGTGGTGCGCAGCGCCTCGTGCCGCGCGACGATGCGGTCCAGCGCGCGGCCCAGCGCGGCGCGGTCGAGCGTGCCCGCCAGCCGCATCCGCGCGGGGACGTGGAAGGCCGCGCCGGCGCTCCCCATCCGCTCCACGAACCAGAGGCGCTGCTGCGCGAAGGAGAGCTGCAGCGGCTGGTCGCGCGGCGCCGGCTCGATGGGCGGCAGCTCCGAGCGCGTCGCCTGCTCCAGGCCGCGCGCGAAGTCCGCCAGCACGGGGCGCACGAACAGCTCGCCCAGCGCCGCCTCCACCCCGAGCACCTGCCGCACGCGGGAGACCACCTGCACCGCCCGCAGCGAGTGCCCGCCCAGCTCGAAGAAGTGGTCGAAGCGGCCCACCCGGTCGATCCCCAGCACCTCGGCCCAGACCCCGGCGACGGCGGCCTCGGTCTCGCCCCGCGGCGCCTCCCAGGCGCGCGCGGCGAAGGCGTCGCCCTCGGGCTCGGGGAGCGCGCCGCGGTCCAGCTTGCCGCTGGGGGTGAGCGGGAGCGCGTCCACGCGGACGTAGGCCGCGGGCACCATGTAGTCGGGGAGCCGCTCGGCCAGGTGCGCGCGCAG
Source organism: Longimicrobium sp. (assembly GCA_035995965.1). Lineage (GTDB taxonomy): Bacteria > Gemmatimonadota > Gemmatimonadetes > Longimicrobiales > Longimicrobiaceae > Longimicrobium. Next base: position 737 of record DASYJZ010000661.1, read on the forward strand.
CGCCTGCGGGTCGGCGGACCCGGCGGCGACGTACCACGCCACCAGCCGCTTCTCGCCGAAGGCGTCGTCTCGCGCCAGGACCACGGCCTCGCGCACGGCGGCGTGCTCGCGCAGCCGCGCCTCCACCTCGCCCGGCTCGATGCGGAAGCCGCGCACCTTGACCTGGAAGTCGTTGCGGCCCAGGAACTCCATCATCCCGTCGGGGAGCCAGCGGCCCAGGTCGCCGGTGCGGTACAGCCGCGCGCCCGGCTGCGTCCCGAACGGGTCGGGGACGAAGCGCTCGGCCGTGAGCGCCGGGCGGTCCAGGTAGCCCCGGCACACGCTGTCACCGCCGATGTACAGCTCGCCCGTCATCCCCACAGGGACGGGGCTGCCGGCCGGGTCCAGCAGGTACACCCGCGAGTTGGGGGTCGCCCGGCCGATGGGCACGGTAGCGCGCGCCTGCGCGGGCCCGCAGTGCATCGCCGTCACGGAGGTGGCCGCCTCGGACGGGCCGTAGGTGATGTGCAGCGCCGTGGCCGGCAGCCGCTCGTGCAGCCGGGTAAGCCCGGTGCCGGGAAGCGACTCGCCGCCCACCAGCAGCTGCCGCAGCGACGTGCACCGCCCCAGCAGCGGGTGCTCCAGCAGCACCAGCAGCATGGAGGCGTTCATGTTCATCGTGGTCACGCCCTGGGTGCGGATCACCTCCAGCAGGTAGTCGGGGTCGCGCTGCCCGCCGGGACGGGCCATGGCCACCCGCGCGCCCACGCTCCAGGGCATGAACAGCTCGCGGATGTGCCCGTCGAAGCTGAGCGAGGTCTTGCACAGCAGCACGTCGTCCGCCGTGATCGTCCAGGCCCGGGCGCCCCAGGCCAGCCGGTTCACCAGGCAGCGGTGGTGGTTCATCACCCCCTTGGGCCTGCCCGTGCTGCCGGAGGTGTAGATGACGTAGACCAGGTGGTCGGGGGTGAGCCCGCGGACGTCTGGATTGGTGTCCGGCTGGTGCGCCCAGGCGGCCGCGTCGGTCTCCAGGCGGATGACGGGGACGTCGATTCCCTCCGTGAGCCCGGCCACCAGCGCGTCGGGGGCGGCGTACGCCAGCAGGGCGGCGGGGGCGCTGTCCTCGACCATGTAGCGCAGCCGGTCCGCCGGGTAGTCGGGGTCCAGCGGCACGTAGGCGCCGCCGGCCTTGAGCACGGCCAGCAGCCCCACCGGCATCTCCATCCCGCGGTCCATGCAGAGCCCCACCCGCACGTCCGGGCCAACGCCCAGGCGGATCAGGTGGTGCGCCAGCCGGTTGGCCCGCGCGTTCAGCTCCGCGTACGTCAGCGTCTCGCCCTTGTAGACCACCGCGGGTGCGTGCGGGGTCCGCGCCGCCTGCGCCTCGAAGAGCGCGTGGACGCAGCTCTCGCGCGGGTATTCGGCGGCGGTGGCGTTGCACGCCTCCACCACCCAGGCGCGCTCGGCGTCGTCCAGCAGCTCCACGGCGGAGAGGCGCAGGTCGGGGTTCGCGGCCACCTGCTCCAGCACCCGGCCGAAGTGCGCCAGCAGGCGCGCGGCGGTGGCGGGCTCGAAGAGCTCGGTGCTGTAGCCGAGCGCCGTCCACAGCCCGCCCTCGTCCTCGCCGCAGCGCAGGTTGAGGTCGAACTTCACCGCGCCGGTGTCCCGCGTCGCGTCCTCCACCAGCAGGCCAGGGAGCCCCGCGAAGGGCTGCTCGGCCGCGTTGGCCAGGGTGAACATCACCTGGAAGAGAGGCGAGTGGGACAGGCTGCGCTCGGGCTGCAGCGCCTCCACCAGCTTCTCGAAGGGCACCTCCTGGTGCTCGTAGGCGCCCAGCGTGGCCTCGCGCACCCGGCGCAGCACCTCGCGGAAGGCGGGGTCGCCGTCCAGCCGCGCGCGCAGCACCAGCGTGTTCACGAAGAAGCCGATCAGCCCCTCCACCTCGCCGCGGGTGCGGCCCGCGATGGGGCTGCCGACCACCACGTCGTCCGTCCCCGCGTACTTCGCGAGCAGCACCTGGAAGACGCCGAGCAGCACCATGTACAGCGTGGCGCCTTCCTTCCGCGCCAGCGTCTTCAGCCGCGCCAGCAGCTCGGGCGGGAGCGCGGCCTGCACGTGCGCGCCGCGGTGCGCGGGCGCCGCCGGGCGCGGATGGTCCGTCGGCAGTTCCAGCAGCGCGGGGGCGCCGGCGAGCTGCTTCGTCCAGTAGGCGAGCTGCGCCTCCAGCGCCTCGCCGGCCAGGTGCTCGCGCTGCCACGCGGCGTAGTCGGCGTACTGCACCGGCAGCTCGGCGAGCGTGGGCGTCCGCCCGTCGCGGAAGGCGCCGTACAGCGCCTCCAGCTCGCGGAAGAGCACGCCCAGGCTCCACCCGTCCGCCACCACGTGGTGCAGGGTGACGAGCAGGAGGTGATCGTCGCCGGCGATCCGCAGCAGCCGCGCGCGGAAGAGCGGGCCGGCCGAGAGGTCGAAGGGCCGCCGCGCCTCGTCCGCGATCTCGCGCTCGACCTCGTCCTCCGCGACGTCGTCGATCGACAGTCCGAAGGCAGTCCAGGGGGCGATCACCTGCTCGGGGGCGCTGTCGCTCCCCGCGAAGGTGGTGCGCAGCGCCTCGTGCCGGCGCACCAGCTCGCCCAGCGCGCGCTCCAGCGCCGGCGCGTCGAGCGCGCCGCGGAGCCGCAGGGCCAGCGGGAGGTTGTAGACGACGCTTCCCGGCCGCAGCCGGTCCAGGAACCAGAGCCGCTCCTGCGCGAAGGAGAGCCGCAGCGCGCCCGTGCGCTCCACCGGCACCACGGCGGGGAGTATGGGGAGATCCTTGCGGCGCTGCGCCTCCACCAGTTCCGCGAGCTGCGCGATGGTGGGCGATTCGAAGAGCTGCCGCAGCTTGAGCTCCACGCCGAAGAGCTTGCGGACGCGCGACACCATCCGCGTGCCGCGCAGCGAGTGGCCGCCCAGCTCGAAGAAGCTGTCGTTCACGCCGACGCGGTCCAGGCTCAGCACCTCGGCCCAGATCCCCGCCAGCACCTCCTCCACCGGCGTGCGCGGCGCGACGAAGCTGTCGGCCGGAAGGTCGCCGTCGGCGGCGGGCTCGGGGAGGGCGGCGCGGTCCAGCTTGCCGTTGGCGTTCAGCGGCAGCCCGTCGAGCCGCACGAAGGCGGCGGGCACCATGGCCTCGGGGAGGGTGGCCGCGAGGTGGTCGCGGAGCGCGGAGATCTCCGCGTCGCCCACCACGTACGCGACCAGCCGCAGCTCGCCCGAATCGTCGGGGCGCGCGGCGACGGCGGCCTCGCGGACGGACGGATGGGCGCGCAGGGCGGCCTCCACCTCGCCCGGCTCCACGCGGAAGCCGCGGATCTTCACCTGCTGGTC
>DASYJZ010000662.1:0-2198 GCA_035995965.1 Longimicrobium sp.
TGATCCGGTGCAGCAGCTCCATCGCCAGCCGTTCCACGCCCGCGTCCGCCCGCCGCCGTGCGACCGCGAGCGCGCGCCCGGCGTGCCCCTGTGCGGCCTCCCAATTCCCCCAGAACCGCGCCGCCTCGCCAAGGTTCACGAACACGGGCCCGGCGCATTCTTCGTTGATGCGGGCGATGTTCAACGCGAATTCCGACGCAGTCTCGTAGCTGCCTTGGTTGCCCGCGCCCGCCGCCGCTCGCGCCGCGATCCCGTACAGCATCCCCCTCGCCGCCAAGCCGTCCACGCGGTCCGCCAACCCGTCCACCAGGCGGAGCGCGGTCCCGTGGTGGTGGTCGCGCACCAGCAGATACGCGACGTCATGCGCGAACGCCGGGATGCGTTCATCGTGGAGCGGGTAGTTCCGGAGCGCAGCGTTCGCGTCGCGCACGGCGATGCGGTGGTGCCCCGTCTCGATGGCGAGCGCGAACGCGTAGTGGAGCGCGACGGCGGCCCGGCGCTTCCGGCTCCCGCGCTCCGCCCGGCGCGCCGCACGCAGATAGAAGCGCCGCGCCTGTGCGGGCTCGCCCCGGTCTTTCATCAACGCCCCGGCGCCGGTCAGAGCACGCAGCGCCATGTCACGATCCCGACGGTGGACCGCGAGCACGTAGGCGCGCGCGTGCCACTCCTCCGAACGGGCGAACATCTCCAGACCGCCAGCCGTGCGCGTCATGTACCCCGCGCGCACCGCCCAGCGGGGGTTGAGCGGTTCGACGTACGCGGACGCTTCGGAGAAGTGCACCGCGACCGCGTGCAGGCCGGCGCGCTCCGCCCACTCGTACACGTGGTCACAGGCGAGGGCGAGGGGTTCGGCGGCGATCTGGTCCGGCAGGATCCGGATCCGCGCGAGCACGGCGAGCGGGTCGGCCAGGAGCGGCGCCGCATCGGCCGCCGCCGCCATCCGCTCCCGCACGGCGTCGCCCGGTGCGCGGAACAGGGTCCGGCGGTCCTCCGCCGGCGCGCTCGCCCACAACAGGACGTCGCGGAGCACCTGCCACAGGGCGAGGTCTATCGCGTCGTTCCCGGTTTCCAGCACCGTGAAAGCCGCGCGTTCGCGCGGCGGGGGAGGGATCGCGGACATTTGGGGGCGCGGCGGATGGTGGCGCGTACTTCGTACGCTTCTGGACAGAATAACCGCCGCACCCCATGCGCCACAATAGAGCGGATTTCTCTCGGTCCGGAGTTCGTCGCGCATCCGCCGCCGTTGCGCCCTCTCCCTGCGCCTGAGAGCGCAAACCCTCTCCCGTACCGGGAGAGGGTGGGCGAGACGCAGTGCGGGGAGACCCTGCGGGCGGTTGGCTGAGCAGCCTCCGTGTTGCCGGTCAGGTGCACGTAAGTGCTTGGGAATCCTACCTCTTCCGGTACGGGAGAGGTGGCGAGCCTAAGCGAGCCGGAGAGGGCGCTGAGCCGAGGCCGGCTCTCGGGCGCGCGCCTATCGCACCAAGGTAGCATTTACGCCTGCCGCCGTTTCCGGTAGCGTCCACCCCATGGATACGAATCGTGGAGCGATCGCCATCGTCGACGACGATGGCGGCGTGCGGATGGCGCTGCGGGAGCTGCTGCGCTCCATGGGCTTCGAGGCCGTGACCTTCGGGTCGGCCGAGGAGTTCCTGGACTCCGGCCGCACCCGGCAGGTCGGCGCGCTGATCGCGGACGTCCACCTCCCGGGAATGACCGGCGCCGCGCTGGTGACCGCGCTCGCCGACGCGGGCTGCACCCTCCCCGCCCTGCTGATCACCGCCCACGACGACCCCGCGACGGCGGAGCTGATCCGCCGGGCCGGGCCCATTCCCCACCTGCGCAAGCCGTTCAGCGACGAGGACCTCCTCGACGCCATGCAGCGCGCGCTCGGCACCTGAGCCGGGGGCGCTACCCGGACGCCATGGGCCCGCACGTACCGGCGCAGGCAGCCGCGCTCCTCCCCGCCCGTAGCACCAAAGTTCGACACACCATCGTGCAATACCGCCGTACACCGCGGACGGCTAGAGTTGAATCGCAGCCGGGGCAAACGCCCCGGTCCGGGCAATTCCGTGGGCCCTCAAGTGGAGGAAGCTATGAAGACGAACGCCTTCATCCCCGCCCTCGCGATCGCGATCGCGGTGTCGACGGTGGGATGCGACCGCGACGCGGAGGCACGCTCCGAGGGCAAGACCGCCGCC
>DASYJZ010000663.1:0-5085 GCA_035995965.1 Longimicrobium sp.
AAGGCGCGGTGCAGCGTGAGCACCTGCCCGGTGAGGCCCACGATGCGCTTCATCATGTACCCCAGCGCCACGTAGCTGAGGATCTCGGAGAGGATCGCGAGCCCCACCGCCCACGGCCGCAGCGTCCGCAGCACCTTCGCCGACTCGTGCAGGTTGCCGAGCTGGGGGATGATGAGGTGCACCGCCAGGCCGAGCAGCACCAGCACGACGACCCAGCGCAGCCACCTGGTCGGCCCGGCGCGCTTCGACTCCTCCTCGACCGCCTCGACCTCTTCCTGCCAGCGCGGCTCGAAGTCCGGCTCCGTCCGCGGACGAGGAGCGGCGGTGGGGTCGCGGTCGGCGCGGGGGATGGGGTTCTCCATCACGGTCCGTGGTCGTCGGTTCGGGCTTGCGCTCGCATGGGATCACGCATGCTCCACGCCGGAAGTTTCACCGGCCGACGGCAACGGCAATCTCACGCAGAGACGCGGAGACGCAGAGGGCCGCTCGGGCTCTCTGCGTCTCCGCGCGTCCGCGCGAGGTCCGTGTTTCTTCCAGACGCTTCAGCGCCGGCCGCGATCCCAGCCGCGGTAGCCGGCGTCGTAGCGGTCGTGGCGGCCGTAAGGCGGTCGGCTCGCCGGGTACCAGCCGGCGCCCGTCGGGCGAAGCGCACCGAAATCGCGATCGTAGCCGTCGCCCATGGCGCGGCCCGCGCGGTAGTCGCGGCCGTAGCCGCCACCGGAGGGCCGCCGGTTGTCCTGGTCGTAGGGATTGCCGGCGGCGACGCGCCAGTCCCACTGCACGTCGTGCGCGCCGCGGTTGAACCCCGTGCTCCAGGCGTCGTCGAGCCCGCGATAGGCGAAGTCGACCGGGCCGTAGCCGCCGCCCCGCATCCCGCGGTCGTAGCCGCGGTGCATCCCGCCCTCCATCCGGTTCCCGAAGCGGTTCCGGTCACCGCGCGTCCGGTCGCCGAAACCCCGGCCCTCGCCGCGGTAGTCGCGGCCGTAGTCGTGCCTGCCGAAGAGTCCCATTCCACCCTCCCTCGTTCGGGTCCCAGCGCGCGCGTCCATCGGTGCGCGCGGCGGGGGGGAGGGCGGCAATCTCCGTTCCAGGCACGGGCTTGGCGCACGCTTGTCGCATCCCCGTGTGCCCGCTACGTTGCGCGCCGACGCATGAGAATGATCGCGCAGAGGGCGCGCGAGGACCCGGAGGAATCATCCCCCGTGACCCCTGTGGCCCCTGTGAGAGATGCCGTTTCGGTTCAGGAGCGACGGGGACGAGGATGACGACGATCGGCGGCGGCGGGACGAGGGTGGAGCACGACCTCCTGGGCGAGCGCGAGCTCCCGGCGGAGGCGTACTTCGGCGTGCAGACCCTTCGCGCCACCGAGAACTTCCCCATCACCGGCATCCCCATCTCGCAGTATCCCCACCTGGTGAACGCGCTCGCCGCGGTGAAGGAGGCCGCGGCGCTCGCCAACCGCGAGCTGGAGCTGCTGCCGGACGACGTGGCCGACGCCATCGTCCGCGCCTGCCGCGAGATCCGCGCGGGGGCGCTGCACCCGCACTTCGTGGTCGACGTGATCCAGGGCGGGGCGGGGACGTCGACCAACATGAACGCCAACGAGGTGATCGCCAACCGCGCGCTGGAGCTGCTGGGCCACGCAAAGGGCGACTATCGCTGGGTGCATCCCAACGACCACGTCAACCTCGGCCAGAGCACCAACGACGTCTATCCCACCGCCGTGAAGCTCGCGGGCGTCTGGGCGCTGGAGGGGCTCACGTCGGCGCTCGCCGCGCTGGCGGACGCCTTCCGCGCGAAGGGGACGGAGTTCGCCGACGTGCTGAAGATGGGGCGCACGCAGCTCCAGGACGCCGTGCCGATGACGCTGGGGCAGGAGTTCACCGCCTTCGCAGTCACCATCGGCGAGGACATCGAGCGGCTGCGCGAGGCGGCGGCGCTGATCCGCGAGACCAACATGGGCGCCACGGCGATCGGCACGGGGATCAACACCGACCCGCGCTACGCCGCGCTCGTCTGCGAGAAGCTGTGCCGGGTGACGGGGCTGGAGATCTCCACCGCGCCGGACCTGATCGAGGCGACCAGCGACACGGGCGCGTTCGTGCAGCTCTCCGGGGTGCTGAAGCGGGTCGCGGTGAAGCTGAGCAAGATCTGCAACGACCTGCGCCTGCTCTCGTCCGGCCCTCGCGCGGGACTGGGCGAGATCAACCTCCCGCCGATGCAGCCGGGGTCGTCGATCATGCCGGGGAAGGTGAACCCCGTCATCCCCGAGGTGGTGAACATGGTGTGCTTCCAGGTGGTGGGGAACGACCTGACCATCACCATGGCGGCCGAGGCGGGGCAGCTCCAGCTCAACGTGTTCGAGCCGGTGATCGGCTTCAACCTCTTCCAGTCCATCGACATTCTGGCCCGCGGCGCCGGCGTGCTGCGCGAGCGCTGCGTGCTGGGGATCACCGCCAACCGCCAGCGGCTGCGGGAGATGGTCTACCACTCCATCGGCCTGGTGACGGCGCTGGTGCCGTACCTCGGCTACGAGCGCTCCGCCCTGCTGGCGCAGGAGGCGCTGGATACCGGCCGCGGCGTCTACGAGCTGGTGCGCGAGAAGGGATGGCTGACGGAGGAGCGGCTCGCCGAGATCCTCACCCCCGAAGCCATGACCCGCCCCCGGCCCATGCCGCACGCGGTGGAGGCGTAGGCTCGGGGCGCGATTCGGCGGCAAACACGGGTGCTCCGGCTCAGCTTTGGCTCTCACAGGGGTCACAGGGGTCACGGAGGACTGGCCCTGGCCGACAGCCCTCTGTGACCCCCGTGAGAGCCATGCTTTTCGGTGGAACTCCGCCGCCGTCGCCGCGTACTTCGGGCATCACCCGTGCTCGCAGGGCAGCAAGTCCTACGCGTCGGCGCCGCCGGCGTGCCGCAACCATTTTGCAGGGACAACGTTCCATGATCCGCTCCCGACTCCCGTTCCTCGCCGCCGGGCTCGCCCTGGCAAGCTGCACGTGGACGACGGTGCCCGCCGGCAGCGGCGTGTCGCCCGCGCCCGTTGCAGTCGCACCGGCGGGGCAGGACAACCCGTTCTTCGCCGTCAGCACGCTGCCGTACCACGCGCCGCCCTTCGACCGGATCCGCGACGAGCACTACCAGCCGGCGCTGGAAGAGGGGATGCGCCAGCAGCTCGCCGAGGTCGAGGCGATCGCCAACCAAGCCGGCGCGCCGACATTCGACAACACCATCGTGGCGATGGAGCGCTCGGGCGCGCTGCTCACGCGCGTCAACGCGGCGTTCAACGCGGTGACGGGCGCCAACATCGACTCCACCCTGCAGCGGGTGCAGACCGAGGAGGCGCCCAAGCTCGCCGCGCACCGCGACGCCATCTACCTGAACGACCGGCTGTACCAGCGCGTCCGCGGCATCTACGACCGCCGCGCCTCGCTGGGGCTCACGCCGGAGCAGACCGAGCTGGTGGAGCGCTACCACCGCAACTTCGTGCGCGCCGGCGCGCAGCTCTCCGAGGCGGACAAGACGCGGCTGCGGGCGCTGAACCAGGAAGAGTCGCGGCTCACCACCGACTTCCAGAACCGCCTGCTGGCGGCCACCAAGGCCGGCGCCGTCGTGGTCACCGACCGCGCGCAGCTCGCTGGGCTGAGCGACGCCGAGATCGCCAGCGCGGCCGAGGCGGCGAAGCAGCGCGGGATGGAGGGGCGCTGGGTGCTGCCGCTGCAGAACACCACGCAGCAGCCGGCGCAGGCCTCGCTCTCCAATCGGGCGCTGCGCCAGCGGCTGTTCGAGGCCAGCACCCTGCGCGCCTCGCACGGCGACGCCAACGACACCCGCGAGGTGATCCGCAGGCTGGCGCAGCTGCGCGGCGAGCGCGCCCAGCTGCTGGGCTTCCCCAGCTACGCCGGCTTCGCGCTCGACAACCAGACCGCGAAGACCCCCGAGGCCGCCACGGCGCTGCTCACCCAGCTCGCCGCGCCCGCCACCGCCCGCGCCCGGGCCGAGGCCGCGCGCATCCAGCAGCTCATCGACCAGCAGGGCGGCGGCTTCAGGCTGGCGCCGTGGGACTGGCAGTACTACGCCGAGCAGGTGCGCAAGGCCCAGTACGACCTGGACGAGTCGCAGGTGAAGCCGTACTTCGAGCTCAACCGGGTGCTGCGCGACGGCGTCTTCTTCGCCGCCAACAGGCTGTACGGCATCACCTTCCGGGAGCGCACCGACATCCCCGTCTACCACCCCGACGTGCGCGTGTTCGAGGTGTTCGAGGCGGACGGGACGCCGCTGGCGCTGATGTACTTCGACTACTTCAAGCGCGACGAGAAGAGCGGCGGCGCGTGGATGGACAACTTCGTGGACCAGTCGGGGCTGATGGGGACGAAGCCGGTGGTCTACAACGTCGCCAACTTCAGCAAGCCGGCGCCGGGCCAGCCCGCGCTGCTGAGCTACGACGACGTGACCACCATGTTCCACGAGTTCGGCCACGCGCTGCACGGGATGTTCAGCCGCGTGCAGTATCCGTCGGTGTCTGGCACCAACGTGCCGCGCGACTTCGTGGAGTTCCCGTCGCAGTTCAACGAGCACTGGGCGCTGGAGCCGACGGTGTTCGCGAACTACGCGAAGCACTGGCAGACCGGCGCGCCCATGCCGCAGGCGCTGGTGGACAAGATCAAGCGGGCGCGCACCTTCAACCAGGGCTTCGCCACCAGCGAGCTGGTGCAGGCGGCGCTGCTGGACATGGCGTGGCACAGCCTCCCCGCCGGCTCGCCACAGCAGGACCCGGACGCTTTCGAGGCGCAGGCGCTCGCGCGCTTCGGCGTCGCGCTGGCCGAGGTGCCGCCGCGCTACCACACCGGCTACTTCTCGCACATCTGGGGCGGCGGCTACGCGGCCGGCTACTATGCCTACCTGTGGAGCGAAGTGCTCGACGACGACGCCTTCGCCTGGTTCAACGAGCACGGCGGGATGACGCGCGAGAACGGCCAGCGGTACCGCGAGATGATCCTGTCGCGCGGCGCCACCCAGGAGGCCGGCGCGCTCTTCCGCGCCTTCCGCGGCCGCGACCCGCGGGTGGAGCCGCTGCTGGAGGCG
>DASYJZ010000664.1:0-2103 GCA_035995965.1 Longimicrobium sp.
GGGGTACCTCTTCCAGAAGTACGTCACCCGGGGCACGGTGTGGCGGCCCTGGTGGGACGAGGACTCGTACATCCGCATCTCCATCGAGCAGCCGCGGGGCGAGGAGCTGGCCAACACCGACGCCCTCGCGCGGCAGTTCGAGCGCCGGCTGGGCGCCATGCCCGAGGTGGCGCGCTTCACCACCCGCGTCTACCCGCAGGTGGCCGACATCCGCGTCGACTTCCCCGACTCGCTGCAGACCACGGCCGTGCCGGTCGCCATCAAGGAGCAGATGGAGGCGTACAGCCACCTCTTCGGCGGGAGCCAGGTGCAGGTGACCGGGTACGGGCCGTCGTTCTACGGCGGCGGCGGCTCGCCGCCCAACTACAGCATCCGCGTGCTCGGCTACAACTACGAGCAGGTGCGCGACCTCGCCGAGGACCTGGGGGAGCGGTTGAAGCGCTTCTCGCGCATCCAGGAGGTGGACACCAACGCCAGCGGCCAGTGGTTCGAGCGCGACCGCGCCACCGAGGTGGCGGTGCGCATCGACCGGGGGCGGCTGGCGATGCACTCGCTGAGCGCCAGGGACGTGGTGCGCCGCGTGGCCGCCGCCGTGGGCGAGGACGAGCGCCGCAGCTTCCTGCGCGTGGGCGACGAGGAGCTGCTCTTCTCCGTGGGGTTCGCGGGGAGCGGCACGCTGGACGTGCGGCAGCTGCGCGAGCTGAGCATCCCCGCGCCCTCGGGCGAGCCGGTGCGGCTGGCGGAGGTGGCCGAGGTGGGCGAGCGCGAGGTGCTGTCGCGCATCCTGCGCGAGGACCAGCAGTACCAGCGCACGGTGGCGTACGAGTTCCGCGGGCCGGCCAAGCTGGGCGACCGGGTGCAGGCGGCGGTGATCGGCGCCACGCGGCTCCCGGCGGGCTACCAGCTCATCGGCAGGGAGGAGTGGAAGTGGAGCGACGACGAGAAGGGGCAGATCTACGCGCTGCTGGCCTTCTCGCTGGTGCTGGTGTTCATGGTGTGCGCGGGGCTGTTCGAGTCCGTCCGCCAGCCGCTGTGCGTGCTGCTCACGGTGCCGATGGCGCTGATCGGCGTCTTCCTGGTCTACTTCTTCACCAACGCCAGCTTTACCCGCGAGGCGTTCATCGGGGTGATCATGATGGGCGGGGTGGTGGTGAACAACGCGGTGCTGCTGATCGACCGCGTGAACCAGGTGCGCCGTCACGACGGCCTGCCGCTGCACGACGCGATCGTGAAGGGCACGCTGGAGCGCGTGCGGCCGATCCTGATGACGAGCGCGGTGACCATCATCGGCCTTCTCCCGCTGGTGCTGTTCAGCAAGGCGGCCGACGCGAACATCTGGAACGCGCTGGGCTTCTCGCTGCTGGGTGGGCTGGCGAGCTCCACCCTGCTGGTGCTCACCGTCACCCCGGCGCTCTACCTCCTCTTCGAGCGCGGCCCCGAGCGGCGGCGCCTGGCGAAGGCCGCGCGCGCCACCCCTGCCGCGATCCCTCTGCCGTCGGCCTGACGGCAGCGCCCTCCCCTGTCGCTACATGGCGGTGCCTCCCTACTAAACACTCACGAGAGAGACTTTGGCCCGCTTCGCTGCGCTCTCGCTCGGTTTGGGGTGTAGCAGCCGTCCGGCCTACGAATCTGGCTCTATCCTCACCTCGATGCTACACTGTGCCAACGCCGCTTCTTTGAAAACCAGCTTCGACTCAACTCATGCTTACAGAATCCATCCTTGGCGCGATCGCTTTTCTGGTTCGGGAAAATGTCGACAGTTTGTCCTCTGCAGCACTCCAAGGCGCCACTCGCGTGAAGGAGGAACTGCTTACAAAAAGTGAGCGTGCATTTCGGACTTACTATAGCGCGGCTCGACAAAAGTATGGAGTGGCTAAGACGCTGCTTTATCGAATGCAGCCCGTTCCAATCTATGATTTCTACGTTCATCTCGGACTAAGCCCTCGTCGTCGCGGCAGGATCAGCACAGAACAGGTTGAAACGCCGCTATCAAGCAATCGTCATATAATCGTCACAGGAACTGCTGGCTGTGGGAAGTCCACCCTTCTGAAGCATTTCTTCCTCAATTCACTTGATACGCGATGGCGGTTACCTGTCTTTGTC
>DASYJZ010000665.1:0-1877 GCA_035995965.1 Longimicrobium sp.
ATTCGCGTCCGTCGTAGAGCACGTCGACCAGCTCGTCGCCGTGCAGGTGGCCGCCCTTGAGCAGCGCCGCCCGGGCCCCCATCCCCACCAGCGCCTCGGCGGCGCGCCGCATCCCCGCCTCGTCGTCCACCGCCTCGCCGACCAGGATCGCCGCCTCGTCGAGGTTGGGGGTGACCAGCGCGGCCAGCGGGAGCAGCTCGCCGACGATCGTGCGCTCCGCGTCCGCGTCCAGCAGGCGGTCGCCGCTGCTGGCGACCATCACCGGGTCGAGCACGAAGCTCGGGAGCCGGTGCTCGCGGATGGACGCGGCGACGGCGCTCACCAGCTCCGCGGTCGCCAGCATCCCCGTCTTGCACGCCGCGGGGGGGAGGTCTTCCGCCACGGCGCGGATCTGCGCCCGCACCACGTCGACCGGGATGGGGTGCACGCCGCTGACGCCGCGCGTGTTCTGCACCGTGACCGCCGTCACCGCGCTGGCGCCGAACACGCCGAAGGCATGGAAGGTCTTCAGGTCGGCCTGGATCCCCGCGCCGCCCCCCGAGTCGGAGCCGGCGATGGTCAGTGCGACGGGAATCGTGGCCATCCTGGATCCTTCTCTCCGTCTGTGGCTGCCCGACGCAGCGAAAGTGAGTGGCCCTGTCGCCACGAAGCGCTGCGAATCAACCCGGCGGAGGGGCGAGACGCAAGTGCGGGGGGCGTAACCCTCCATCATCCAAACAGTTGCGGCGCCGGTGGCAGGGCGGCGCCGCGGATCGTTATATTGCCGGTTCCACCCGCCCCACCGCGCCACGGAGACTAGAGCGGAAATGAGCGAAGGAAAGATCGAGACGCTGGTGATCATCGGGTCCGGGCCGGCGGCCTGGACCGCGGCCGTGTACGCCGCCCGCGCCAACCTGGATCCGCTGGTGATCGAGGGCGAGCCGTCGCGCGAGATGATCCCGGGCGGGCAGCTCATGTTCACCACCGACATCGAGAACTTCCCCGGCTTCCCCGAGGGGCTCGACGGGCAGGAGCTGATGAAGCGGATGAAGGACCAGGCGCTCCGCTTCGGCACGCGCACGCTGATGGAGGACGTCGCGTCGGTGGACCTCTCGCGGCAGCCGTTCGTGCTGCGCCCCACCTGGTCGCCCGAGGTGCGGGCGCACGCGGTGGTCGTGGCGACGGGCGCGCGCGCGAACTGGCTGGGGCTGGAGAACGAGGCGCGGCTTGCGCAGAGCGGCGGCGGCGTGTCGGCGTGCGCGGTGTGCGACGGCGCGCTCCCGGCCTTCCGCGACCAGCGCGTGGTGGTGGTGGGCGGCGGCGACACCGCCATGGAGGAGGCGCTCTACCTCACCAAGTTCGCCAGCGAGGTGGTGATCGTGCACCGCCGCGACAGCTTCCGCGCCTCGCCGGTGATGCAGGAGCGCGTGCTCGGCAACCCCAAGGTGAAGGTGCGCTGGAACTCGCAGGTGGTGGACGTGCTGGGCGGCGACTTCATCACCGGCGTGCGCATCCGCAACACCGTCACGGGCGTGGACGAGGACCTGCCCTGCGGCGGGCTCTTCGTCGCCATCGGCCACACGCCGAACACCGCGTTCCTGCAGGGGCAGGTGGAGCTCAGCCCGCACGGCTACGTGAAGCTCTGCCAGGCCTTCCGCACCGAGACCTCGGTGCCCGGCGTGTTCGGCGCGGGCGACGTGATGGACGACTACTACCGCCAGGCGATCACCGCCGCGGGAACGGGGTGCATGGCGGCGCTGGACGCGGAGCGCTGGCTGGCGCACCTCGGCGTGGACGGGGCCGTGCCGCCGGTGCTGGAGACGGCGGAGAGCTCGGTGGGGCTGGGCGAGGCGCAGCCCGTGGTGTGATCCCTGGAGTGAGGCAACTGCCGTTTCACA
>DASYJZ010000666.1:0-1855 GCA_035995965.1 Longimicrobium sp.
TCGTGGTCCACGCGCAGGAACGCCTCCTGGGAGCCGGCCTTGCGGATGGTGGTGCCCAGGCAGCAGAAGACGTCGTCCACCGCGAAGGCGTCGGCGTGCTCCTCCAGCCGCTCGAAGTCGGCGACCACCTCCGCCAGGCGCGGATGCCGGCGCCCGCTCGGCCGCCGTCCCACGACGGTCACGCGGCTCCACGCGGGGTCGGCGAGCAGCAGCTCCAGGCAGCTCCCACCGACCAGCCCGGTGGCGCCCAGCACCAGGGCGGAGCTGCCGCCGGCGTCCGCGTGTGAATCGGTCATGTGCCTCTACGGGGGTGGCGTCGATCACGGAGAGAAAGCCTGCGGACCGTAATCTACGAGCTTGGGGTCGCGGGTGAGAGGGGAGCGCCCATCCGCCGCGCCGTCGTGGGCGGGCCGTAATGGCCGAACTCCACCTATGGGTGCCCACAGCTGACCGATTCGACGCGGTCAAGACCTGCATCGGATGTGCGTCTGCGAGAGCCGGTGATTGCCAGACGCAGTAAAATTCAGCCGTTTTGCAAACGATTGAGAAACAAGGCCGTTTCTAGCACTCACAGGCCAATAGATTTTTCTTGACGTATTTGGTGAGTGCGCCCATCATTGGGAACGGTGACTGTTGCTTGGCCTGTGGGTTCCCGGTGCACGTCGCGTTCTCAACATCCAACGCCGTCAGGAGGAACACATGAACAGCTCGTTCCAGCTCGAAGCATTGAGCAGTGACGTGTTCGCGCCGGTGTCCGAGAAGGAAGCCTCGCTGGTGGTCGGCGGCATGGCGGCCGGCGAGATCATCGGCATCACGTACTACGACACGGTGATCCTGTGGTCGGATCGCACGTGGAGCGACGACATCCTGATCGTCGACACGATCAACAGCCTCTAGGTTCCCCCGGCTGGTCCCGCAGTATCCTCACCAAACGCGCGCCGTAAGCCGGCCATCAGGCCGGCGAAGCCGGGAGCTCGCAGGTCACCGACAGACCGTACGCCCCCCGCGGCACCAGCGGATGCCGCCCGCCTCCATCCATATGCGCCCGCCGCTGCATCCGCGATGATCCTCGTCCTCAGCCAGACCGCGCAGGAGGGCACCACCGAAGAGGTGGTCGACTGGGTCCGGGCGCTGGGCGGCGACTGCGTGCGGCTGAACGGCGACGACGTCACCTCGGCCCAGCCCTACCACGTGGAGGTGGACGGCAGCGGGCCGAGGTTCCGCTTCAGCGTGGACGGACGCGACTTCTCCGACCGCGACGTGCGCGCGGTGTGGCTGCGCCGCTGGGCACGCAGCGAATCGCCCGGCATCAAGCCCGTGGTGGAGCTGGAGACGCTCGCCGGGCGCATGAACGCGCACCTGAACGCCGAGGCGAACGCCGCCTCGCGGGCGCTGTTCGCCACGCTGCGGCGCGCGTACTGGCTCACGCGCCCCGGCGACGGGGCCGTCAACAAGCTCGCCGTGCTCCACGCCGCCGCCGAGGCGGGGCTCGAGGTCCCGCCCACGCTGGTGACCAACCGGCGGGCGGAGATCGAGCGCTTCCGCCGCGAGCACGGGCGCATCATCACCAAGAGCGTGGGCGAGGCCGAGATCTTCTCCTACTTCGGGAGGAGCTACGGGCTCTACACGGCCGAGGTGGGCGAGGAGGCGGTGGCGGCCCTGCCGGAGACGGTGCTTCCCACCCTGGTGCAGGCCCTGGTGGAGAAGGCGTGGGAGGTGCGCGCCTTCTACCTGGCCGGCGCGCTCTACGCGATGGCGATCTTCTCCCAGAACGACCGCCAGACCGAGGTGGACTTCCGGCGCTACAACCGCACCCGCCCCAACCGCGCCGTGCCCTACCGCCTCCCCGACGCGG
>DASYJZ010000667.1:0-3629 GCA_035995965.1 Longimicrobium sp.
CGGCGAGGTGAACGGCGTCACGCTGCGGGATTCCCACGTGAACGGCGTCCTGCTGTCGAACGGACTCCTGGGGATCGCGAACGCGCTCAACGCGAAGAAGCTGGGGAAGGTCATCCGGCAGGTCGAGCTGTTCGACACCGCCGGCAACAGCGTGGGCTTCGTCCCGCTGTACAATGAGATCACGCTATAACCGCGTCAGCACGTGAGCCGACGAGATGCACCGACTCCTCACCCGGATTCGGTATGATATCATACCGATTTCCGCAATCGATTGTGCGAAGAGACGTCATCCCGAAGGCGCCGCCGCTCTGTACCCGCATCCACGCTGGACCTGGCGGCGCCGAGGGATCTAAAGCCTGTCGAGGCGACGAAGCGGTGTCATCGCGGCGGAAAGTCTAGATCCCTCGGGTGCCGCCAAGCGTTGGTGACGCGTCTAATTCGGCGCGGCGGCACCGCTCGGGATGACGTCTCAAGGGTGGACCCGATGCACAGATATTCTGTGAAACCAGTATCAGAGAGCACTCTGTGCAGGCCGTGAGATGTCGTTCCTGAACTTCAGTTCCAGGAGAACTTCGGCAGGCTCGCGCGGTCCAGCCCCTTGAGGTGGGGCTGGCTGGCGCGGTCCCGGGTGGGCACGTAGCGCCAGGGGTTGTCGCCCAGCGTGCGGGCGACCAGGCCGAAGAGCCCCGGGTCGTACGCCTCGAGGTGCTCGCGCCCGTTGATGCCGTTGTGCGACGGATCGGCGTGCCCGCAGTTGCATCCGAAGTACGACTGGACCCCCTCGGCCCAGTACTCCTTGTGGTCGTGCGCCGCGTAGGCCGCCACCTTCTTCCCGTCGGCCCCCTTCGCATCCTGCCACCGCTGGTCGGCCATCGCCTGCTTGTACAGCCCCTCCAGCTCCGTGTCGAAGTCGCGCCCCAGCCCGAGCAGGTGGATGGTGTGCGCGAACTCGTGGATGAAGATGTTCTCGGCCCAGTACGGCTCGTGGTCGTAGTCCAGCAGGTCTTCCTCGCCGCAGCTCGACACGGGGATGGCCATGGTACCGCCCACGCCGCGGCAGCGGTCGTAGTCCGCGGGGTTCAGCTTGGCGTGCTCGGGGATGTCGCGCGTTCGCTCCGTGTACGCCATCACCGCGATTCTGCCGCCGTTCTCCGCGATGCGCGCGGCGATGTCGGGCGCGTTCTGCAGCATCGCGACCGTGAGATAGCCCGCCTCGAGCAGCGCCGGGTCGGTCACCTTGCCGGACGCGACGATCGGGATCCCCATCGCTTCCACGTACTTGCCGTAGAAGTCCTTGTCGAGGCCCAGGTGCTTCACCACGTCGGCGGGGATCGGCGTGACCTTCGCGTTGCTCAGCCACTCGTCGGCCGCGGGGCTGGCGACTGCGGGTGCGGGGCTGTCGGCCATGAAGCCTCCGGTGCGTTTGCGGGGGATCAGGAACGGCGGGTCGGGAGACGGACGGCCGTGGGGCGCGTACGCGGTCCAACTTGCCCTGAACGGGGATGGACGACAAGCCTGGCGTCGCCGCGGCGCGGTTGACGGGGGAGGCCGGCGGGCTTCTTTTCGTCGCGCATCCACCGCCGCCGCAACCTGAACGTCTGGACGGACATGAGCGCCGACTATCCCGAGTCGCTGCAGGACCTTCCCTGGGAGCTGCCGCGCAACTTCCTGGGGCTGGAGGGCGAGGCCGGCACCTGGGACCGCGCCGGCGTGGTCATCCTCCCCGTCCCCTACGAGGCCACGGTCAGCTACCAGGGCGGCACCAAGCGGGGGCCGCAGGCGATCCTGGAGGCGTCGCGCTACATCGAGCTGTACGACCAGGAGCTCGACGCCGAGCCGGGGCCCGAGATCGGCGTGGCGACGCTCCCCGCGCTGCACCTCTCCTCCGCGGGCCCCGAGGCGGCCGTCCGCGAGCTGCGCCAGGCGTGCGACGCGGTCTTCGAAGCCGCGGGCGACCGGCTCCCGATCCTGCTGGGCGGCGAGCACTCCATCAGCAGCGCGCCGATCGCGGCGGCGGCCGCGCGTCTGCCCCAGGGGCGGCGGCTCACCGTGCTGCAGTTCGACGCGCACGGCGACCTGCGGCTGGAGTACGAGGGCTCGCCCTGGTCGCACGCGTCGGTGATGGCGCGCTGCATCGACTGCGCGGACCTGGTGCAGGTCGGCATCCGCGCCATCACCTCGGAGGAGCGGCAGCTCATCCGCGACCGCGCGGGGAGCGTGACCACGATCTTCGCGGACGAGATGTGGGACAACGAGGCGTGGATCGACCGGGCCATGCAGGCGCTCGGTCCCGACGTCTTCATCACCTTCGACGTGGACTACTTCGACCCCTCGATCATGCCCGCGACGGGGACGCCGGAGCCGGGCGGCCTCACCTGGTACCCGACGATGAAGCTGCTCCGCCGCGTCTTCACCGAGCGCAACGTGGTGGCCGCCGACGTGGTCGAGCTGGCCCCCATCGGCGGCAACGCCGCGCCGGACTTCGTCGCCGCCAAGCTGGTGTACAAGATGGTCGGCTACCGCTGGCTGGCGGAGCGGCAGCGCGCCTCGTGAGCGGAGGCCCCATCCTCTGGCGGCGGCTGGACGTGCGGGGCCACGAGTCGGCGAGCTCTCGGACGGCGCGCGGGCGGCTTCACGCTGGAGCCGCTGGAGCAGCGTTACCGCGCACCGGGGAGCACACCTGGCGCTACGAGAGTGCGGGCGGCGCCTTCGTCCGCGACCTCACGGTGAACGACGAGGGGTTCGTCACGAGGTACCTCGGCTTCTTCGAGGCGGCCCCAGACGTAGTTCGCGGCCGGTAGGAAGTCTCGCGTAGACCGGGGGAGGGTATCAGCCGCCGGCATGGGCCCGTTCCCACCGGCTCTCGTCGATGCCGCTGTGCCCGGGACGAACCGGTCGATCGGTTGTGTTGCCAGGCCCTATCTTTTCGCGCTATTTTCGACGGGTCATCAGGACGCTGGTCCCCGGCCGGACGCCCCGGAATCCATTCTCCCCCAGAAGGAGGGCCCATGCAGAACCATCGCAAGCTGCGTCTCGACGTGCTGGACCTGGAGGTCGAGTCCTTCGATTCCGCCCTCCACCCCGCCGCGAAGCGCGGGACGGTGGGGGGCAACGAGTACAGCTGCCCCGGTACGTGCCTCAACACGTGTGCGGGCGGCGTCTGCCCGCCGGGCGCCGACACCGAGGATCCGACCTGCGCGGACACCTGCTACTGGCGGGGGAGCTTTCCCTTCTACGACGTCGTCTGCTGAGGCGGACCGCCGGGAGGACGGATGGGGAGCGCGGCCGGCCTGGCCGCGTTCGCGCACGAAGGTCGTGCCGGGCTCGCCGACCGCATCGCCGGCCGGAATCGAAGGCCGGGCCGGGGAAGCCGCGGGCGCGTGGC
Organism: Longimicrobium sp.; assembly: GCA_035995965.1. GTDB lineage: Bacteria > Gemmatimonadota > Gemmatimonadetes > Longimicrobiales > Longimicrobiaceae > Longimicrobium. The sequence continues at coordinate 3,386 of DASYJZ010000667.1, forward strand.
CGGGGGTAGACCGGGAGCGGGATAATCGCTAGATTCAAAGGCTGTTCAGCGCAGGCGGGCACCTCGGCGTGAGGCGCCCGTCTTCGCTTTCAAAAATCGGAATCGGGAAACGATCCGAGGACGTGCGGCGGGGCACGAACGGCCATGCAGGCTGTCCCCTGTCCCCTGTACCCTGTCCCCTTGAGTCCATGCAGATCCGGAACATCGCCATCATCGCCCACGTCGACCACGGCAAGACCACGCT
>DASYJZ010000668.1:0-2413 GCA_035995965.1 Longimicrobium sp.
CAGCGGGCGCTGGTGGGCTTCTTCCTGGACCTGCACACCCGGGAGCACGGCTACACCGAGGTGGAGCCGCCCTTCCTGGTCACGCGCGACTCGATGCAGGGCACCGGGCAGTACCCCAAATTCGTCGAGGACGGCGACGCCTACGCGCTGCCGGAGGACGGGCTCTACCTGATCCCCACCAGCGAGGTGCCGCTGGTGAACCTGCACCGCGACGAGATCCTGGACGCGGACCGGCTCCCCCTGGCGCTGGCGGCGTACTCGCCCTGCTTCCGCCGCGAGGCGGGGGCGGCGGGGAAGGACACCCGCGGGCTGCTGCGGCTGCACCAGTTCGGCAAGGTGGAGATGGTGCGCTTCGAGCGCCCCGAGGCCTCGTGGGACGCGCTGGAGCGGATCACCGCGCACGCCGAGGAGGCGCTCAAGCGGCTGGGACTCGCCTACCGGGTGCTCCTGCTGGCCGCGGGCGACACCGGCTTCAGCGCGGCGAAGACGTACGACCTGGAGGTCTGGGCGCCCGGGGTGGGGAAGTGGCTGGAGGTGTCGAGCGCGTCCAACTGCACCGACTTCCAGGCGCGCCGCGCCGGCATCCGCTACCGCCCGGAGCCGGGCGCGAAGCCGGAGCTGGTGCACACGCTGAACGCCTCGGGGCTGGCGCTGCCGCGCACCGTGGTGGCGATCCTGGAGAACTACCAGCAGGAAGACGGCTCGGTGACCGTGCCCGAGGTCCTTCGCCCGTACCTGGGGACGGACCGCATCGCCTGAATCCCCCGCGCGCCCCAGGCGGCGCGCGCACCCACCCACGCGGAAGCCGCTTCCGCCCCGCCCGCGCAGGTCCACGTGGCGGCCTTTCGCCCGAACCGGCGCCACCTCCCCACCGCGCTGGGGCTGCTGGCAGCGGCGACGCTGGCCTGGTACCTCCTGTACAGCCAGTTCCTGGTGCGCGAGATGCGCCGCGAGAGCGAGGTGCACTCGCGCATCGTGGTGCGCATCCTCTCCGGGCTGAACGACCCCAGCGACAACGCGCCCACCCGCACGCTCATGGACCTGAGCAGCGAGGTGCAGGACCTGGACTTCCCCATGGTCTACACCGACGTGGACGGGGTCCCGGCCTACAGCGCCAACCTCCCCTTCGAGGCCGACGTGCAGGACTCGGCCGGGGCGGCGCGGGTGCTGGCCTACGCGCGCCAGCTGGCGCGGCGCAACAAGCCTATCGTGGAGCCGGCGCTGGGCACCATCTACTACGGCGACACGCCCACCATCCAGCGGCTGCGCTGGATCCCCTGGCTGCAGGTGAGCGCCATGGCGTGCCTGCTGATCGCCGCGGGGTGGATGATCCGCCACAACGCGCGCACCGAGCGCGAGCGGATCTGGGCGGCGATGGCGCGCGAGAGCGCGCACCAGATGGCCACGCCGCTCTCGTCGCTGGCCGGGTGGGTGGAGATCCTGCGCCTCCCCGGCGAGGAGCGCGAGGGGATGGCCTCGCTCCCCGCGGTGGCGGCCGAGATGGAGGCGGACCTGGACCGGCTGGAGAAGGTGGCGCACCGCTTCGAGTGGATCGGGCGGCCGGTGCAGAAGGAGCCGGTGGAGGTGCGGCCGCTGCTGCGGGTGCTGGAGCGCTACGTGCGCGTGCGCCTGCCGCAGCTGCGCCGCAGCGTGGAGCTGCGGCTGGACGTGGCCGAGGGGGTGCCGCCGATCGACGGCAACGGCATCCTGCTGGAGTGGGCGCTGGAGAACCTGATCAAGAACGCGCTCGACGCGCTCTCCTCCGCCGGCGGGGGCACCATCGTGGTCGAGGCCGAGGCGCCCACCGAGCGCACGGTGGAGATCCGCGTGGTCGACGACGGCCCCGGCGTCGCCCCCGAGGTGCGCAAGACGATCTTCGAACCCGGCGTCAGCACCAAGAAGGGCGGCTGGGGCGTGGGCCTCTCGCTCTCGCGCCGCATCGTGGAGGACGTGCACGGCGGGCGGCTGTACCTGGCGCCCACGGAGAAGGGCGCGACCTTCGTGATGGTCTTCCCCGCCGCCCCCCGCGACGCCGCGGCCGACGCGGCGAGGGGCCCGGGACTGGGGCTCCGTGCGCGCATCGGGCTCTCCTGGGGCGACGCCGCGTCGGAGGAGCGGGAGGCGTAACGACCCCTCACCCCGGTTCGGGCGGACCGGGCTTCGGTTCGGCGGAGGGGGACCCGCGCATCCGCCCGAACCGACCCTCTCCCGAACTGCCGGGAGAGGGTGTGACGAAGGCTCGCTTCCCTCGGGCTACGTGGCGGCGGCCACGCAATCGCATTGCCGGCTGCGGAAGAAACTTCGGCCCTAAACGGTGAGTCCGGTCTAAAAAGCCTGCCCAGGTGCTTGCAGCATGGGTAAGCTGCTGGTAGAATATGGCTTAGCCTACCTGACGGTTCTCTCCCCTCCCGAG
>DASYJZ010000669.1:0-4647 GCA_035995965.1 Longimicrobium sp.
TCTCCGGCCCCGCGTGCAGGTACACCCCCGCGTCGGTCTCGCGCGCGATGGTGCTACCCACCGCGTTCACGATCCCCAGCGTGGTGGCGCCCTGGTTCCGGGCCTCGCGCATGGCCCAGAGCGTGTCGGCCGTCTCGCCGCTCTGGGAGATGGAGATGGTCAGCGTGTTCGGCTCCACCACCGGGCGGCGGTAGCGGAACTCGCTGGCGTACTCCACGTCGGTGGGGATGCGGGCGATGTCTTCGAGCATGTATTCGCCGATCAGCCCGCTGTGCCAGCTGGTGCCGCACCCCAGGATGATGATGCGCTCCAGCTCCATCAGCTCGGTGTCCATCGCCGTCAGGCCGCCGAGCCTGACGTTCCCCTCCTCCTCCAGCAGCCGCCCGCGCATGGTCTCGCGCAGCGTCTGCGGCTGCTCCATGATCTCCTTGAGCATGAAGTGGTCGTACCCGCCGCGCTCCACCTCGTCCAGGTCCCAGTCCACGCGGCTGATCGGCCGCTGCACCGGGCCCTGGTTGTGGCGGTGCACGGTGTAGCCCTGCGGCGTGATGGTCGCCATGTCGCCGTCATCCAGGTAGATGACGTCGCGGGTGTGCGCGATCACCGCCGCCGCGTCGCTGGCCACGAAGGTCTCGCCGCTCTCGCCCACGCCGATCAGCAGCGGGCTTCCCAGCCGCGCCGCCACGATCTTGCCGGGGTCGTGCGACGAGATCACCGCGATCCCGTAGGTCCCGTCGATCTGCTGCAGCGCGGCCTCTACGGCGCGCTCCAGCTTCCCGGCGCGCGCGCCGTCGTCGGGGGTGTGGAAGATGTCCTCGATCAGGTGGACCAGGACCTCGGTGTCGGTGTCGGAGCTGAAGGTGTGGCCGCGCTCCTGGAGCTTGCGCTTCAGCGGCTGCGCGTTCTCGATGATGCCGTTGTGCACCACGGCGAAGTCGCCCTTCTCCGAGACGTGCGGGTGCGCGTTGCGCTGGGTGGGCGGGCCGTGCGTGGCCCAGCGCGTGTGCCCGATCCCGTAGACGCCCTCGACCGGGTCGGCGATCAGCATCTTCTCCAACTCGGCGATCTTGCCGGCTTCCTTGCGCACCAGCAGCGACCCGTTCTTCGCGACCGCGATCCCGGCCGAGTCGTAGCCGCGGTACTCCAGCCGCTTGAGCCCCTGGATCAGCAGCGGCGCGACCTGCTGGTCGCCGATGTATCCCACGATCCCGCACATGTTGGTCGATCCCGCGTCGATTGTGTGTCGTGCTCCTGCCCGGTGTACCCCGCGCCGCCGAAATCGCTCACGCGGGTCCTGTGCTGCGGAACCCTGCTGCGGATACCCGTGGGCGGATACTGCAACTGCCGGTCCGAAGGCCCGCCGGTGCCCCCCACCCTGGCGCTTCGCGCCGGTCCCTCCCCCGAACTGCAGGGGAGGGACATCGGCTCGCTTCGCTCGCGGCTACCCGGGTGCGCATCCAGCCGGCGTGCGCGGCCACGGCCTCGACGAACCCCATCGCGTGCCACCCCGTTGCGGCGTCACCACCGGCGGTAGTCCGCGCAGGCGGACTTCGCGTGGGTGTTGCAGCGAATTCATTCGCCCTGCCCTCGCGACGATCGGCCCACGGCGTCTCCCGCCCCTAGGCCGGCAGCGCGCTCCGCAGCGTATCCACCAGTCCCTCGGCCTCTTCGCGGGTCGGGGCCTCGCAGATGATGCGGACGATCGGCTCCGTGCCCGAGGGGCGCAGGTGGGCCCAGCTCCGGCGCTCCGGCCAGTCCAGCCGCAGCCCGTCCTGCCGGTCGGCCGCGGCCTCGGGGAAGCGGCGCACCAGCGCCTCGTACACCGCGTCCAGCGGCTGCGAGGGGCGCGGGAGCTTGGCCTTCACGATCTCGTAGTGGCCGATCCCCGCGGCGAGCTCGCCGAGCGGCTTCCCCGTCTCGACCAGGAGCTGCAGGATCAGCGCGGCCGCCACCGGCGCGTCGCGGGTCAGGTGCACGTCGGGGAGGATCACCCCGCCGTTCCCCTCGCCGCCCACCGTCGCGCTCTCCGCTTGCATCCGCCGCGCCACGTTGATCTCGCCCACGGCGGCCCGGTACAGCGGCACCCCGGCGGCCTCGGCGACGTCGTCCATCAGCCGGCTGGTGGAGAGGTTGGTCACCAGCGGCCCCTTCCTGTGCCGCAGCACGAGGGACGACGCCAGCGCCAGCGTGTAGTCCTCGCCGATCGCCTTCCCCTGCTCGGAGACGAGCGCGAGCCGGTCCACGTCGGGGTCCGTCGCCAGGCCGATCGCGGCGCCGGTGCGGGCGACCAGCGCCTCCAGCTCGCCCAGGTTCTCGGCGATGGGCTCGGGCTCGCGCGGGAAGCGGCCGTCGGTCTCCAGGTTGATGGCGTCGACGGTGCACCCCAGCGCCTCCAGCAGCCGCGGGAAGATCGTCCCTCCCGCCCCGCGCACGCAGTCCAGCGCCACCCGCAGCCGCATCGCGCGGATCCGCTCCACGTCCAGGAAGGGAAGGGCCAGGATGCGCGCCACGTGGCGCTCCACCGCGCCCCCGTCCTCGCGCCAGTCGCCCAGCTCCATCACCCCGGCGCGCGGGATGTCGGCGTCCACGAAGGCGCGCATCTCGGCCCCCTCGTCGCCGTCCAGGAACATCCCGGTGGGGCCGATGAACTTCAGCGCGTTCCACTCGATCGGGTTGTGGCTCGCGGTCACCGCCAGCCCGCCGGCCGCGCCGAGCTCCTCCACCGTGAGCTGCACGCTCGGCGTCGGCGCGATGCCGACGTCCACCACGTCGCAGCCGACGGACTGCAGCGCGGCCGTGGCGGCACGCGCGAACATGGCGCCGCTCAGGCGCGAGTCGCGGCCGATCACCACCGTCTTCCCCGGCCCGCGGCGCAGCGCCCAGGCGCCGAACGCGGCGGCGAAACGGGCGATCACCTCCGGAGTGAGGCCGTCGCCCACGCGCCCGCGCACCCCGGAGACGCTCACCATCAGCTTCTGCGTATCCACCATCCCGATCCGGAATCTCGTGGGTCGCGGGGACAAAAGGCGCGCCGCTGGCGACGAGGCCGGGGCGCGCGATGGGCGGTGAATGTCGTCCCCGCCGCCCGCGCCGTCAAGCCAACGGATGGCGCCGACGGGGGCGGACGCGTGCACGATCGGTTCTCGTCTTGCATTCGATTGGCCGCATGGTACCTTGCCGCGCCGGGCGCACCCGGCCGACACCGCGCAACGCCCGATGACGCAGCCGCTGGACCTGCTCCTGGCCGAGACCGCCCGCGCCGCGCCCGACCGCCTGGCGCTGGCGGGCGACTCGCCCTGCACCGCGTTCGAGCTGGAGCGGCGGGTGCGCGAGTTCGCCGACGCGCTGCACTCGCTCGGCGCGGCGGGCGGGCGGCTGGGCCTCCTCCTCCCCAACGTCCCCGCGTTCCCCGTCGCGTTCTACGGCATCCTCCGCGCGGGCGGGAGCGCGGTGATGCTGAACCCGCTCCTCTCCGCGCGCGAGGCCGCCGAGTACCTGGGAGACTCCCGCGCGCGCGGCGTGGTGACGGTGGAGGCGATGGAGCACCTGGTGCCGTCCGGCGTCTCCAAGCTCTGCGTCGACGCGGCCGACGGCGCGGTGGAGACGGAGTTCGACGCCACCCTCGGCGCCTTGTGGGAAGACGGCGGGCGCCCCGCGGCCGGGGACCGCGAGGCGGTGGTCATCTACACCAGCGCCATGGACGGCTGGGCGCGCGGGGCGCGGCTCACCCACCGCAACCTCGCCGCCAACCTGCACGGCGTGATCGAGGCCATGCAGCTCACCCCCGACGACTGCGTGCTCGGCCTCCTCCCCTGGGTGCACGCCTTCGGGCTCACCGCCACGCTCACCGCGCCGCTCTCCTGTGGCGCGCGCGTGCTCCCCGCCGAGCGCTTCCACCCGCTGCGCGCGCTCGCGGCGCTGGAGGCGAGCGGCGCCACGGTGGTGTGCGGCGTTCCGGCGATGTACGTGGCGCTGGTGTCGGCGGCGGAGAAGCAGGGCGTGCCCGCGCACCGGCTGCGGGTCGCGATCTGCGGCGGCGCGCCGCTCCGGGCGGAGGTGGGGCGCAGGTTCGAGGAGAGCTTCGGCGTGCCGCTGCGCGAGGGGTACGGGATCACCGAGTGCGCGCCCGTCTGCCTCTTCAACCGCGTGGACCGCCCCAACCGGCCGGGGACGGTGGGCTACGCCTTCCCCGGGGTGGACGTGAGCATCCGCGACCCGCGCGGACGGTCGCTGGGCGCGGGCGAGACGGGGGAGATCTGCGTGGAGGGCGCCAACGTCTTCGCCGGCTACGTGGGCGACGACGGGCGCGACGCCGCGCACTTCTGGGACGACGCCTTCCGCACCGGCGACCTCGGCTCTGCGGACGGCGACGGCGCGGTGCGCTTCCGCGGGGTGATGAAGAAGATGTTCACGCGCGGCGGCCTCAACGTGTACCCGCGCGAGGTGGAGCGCGCGCTGGAGCAGGACCCGCGCATTGCCGAGGCGAGCGTGAACGCCGTCTTCGACCCGGTGAAGGAGCACGACCTCGTGCTCACCGTGGTGCCCGCGCCCGGGGTGGAGCTGGACGAGGCGGCGGTGCGGGCGATCTGCCGCGAGCGCCTGGCCTCGTACAAGCAGCCAGGCATAGTCGTGATCGAAAGCTGAGCA
>DASYJZ010000670.1:0-4569 GCA_035995965.1 Longimicrobium sp.
CCGCGGACGCACCGAGCCCCGCCCCTTCGCGAGAGGGGGCGGGGCTCGCCGCATGCGTGGGACAGGTCGTGAAGCCCGCCGGCGTTCAAGCCCGGGAACCATCCGGGCCGCCGCTCGCTCACCGCGCAGCCGCGGTCACGCCTCCTCGGGGAAGGTCTCCATGAGCTGCTTGATGCGGGCGAGGAACTGGTCGCCGTCGGCGCCGTTCACCACGCGGTGGTCGTAGCCGAGCGAGATGTAGCCGCGCTTGCGGGGGACGATGGCGTGGTTGCCGAACTCGTCGGTGATCACGGCCGGGCGCATCTCCACCCCGCCCACCCCCAGGATCGCCACCTGCGGCTGGCTGATGATGGGGAAGCCGATGGTGGTGCCGAAGATCCCCGGGTTGGTGATGGTGAAGGTGCCGCCCTGGATCTCCTCCGGCTTGAGCTGCTTGTTGCGCGCCCGCGTGGCCAGGTCGTTCACGCGCTTGGCCAGCCCCGCCAGCGACAGCTCGTCCGCGCCCTTCACCACGGGAACGATCAGGCCGTTGTCCATCGCCACCGCGATCCCGAGGTTCACGTCGGCACGGTAGATCACCTGGTCGTTGCCGTAGCTGGAGTTGAGCTTGGGGTGCTCGCGCAGCGCCCGCGCCACCGCCCACGCGATGAAGTGCGTGTAGGTGATCTTCACCCCCTGCTCCTCCCAGGCGCGCTTGCTCTTCTTGCGCAGCTGGTCGATGCGGGAGTAGTCGACCTCGAAGTACGAGTGCACGTGCGCCGAGATGCGCCGCGACAGCACCATGTTCTGGGCGATGATCTGCGTGATGCGGCTCGCCTGCTCCACGCGGTCGTTCGGCCCCGCGGCCACCTCCGGGTGATGCACGTGCGAGTAGAACTCGTCCCAGTCGAACGGCCCCTCGCCGCCCGTGCGCGCCGGGGCGGCGGGCCGCTTCGCCGGCGGCTGCGTGGTGGACGCGCCCGCGCCGACGGTGGCCGGTGCCTGCTTCTGCTCCTCGACGTAGCGGAGGATGTCTTCCTTGGTGACGCGGCCCGCGCGCCCCGTCCCCTGCACCGCCGCCACCTCCACGCCGTGCTCCGCCGCGATCTTGCGCACCAGTGGCGTGGACCGCGTCCGCAGCCGCTCCTCCGCCGTCTGCGGCCCCCCGTTGGCGGAGCCCCCCGACTGTGCCGCCGCACCCGCCAGGGCGGGCTGCGCAGCCGCGCTGCCGACGTTCGCGGACGCGCCCACCTCCGGCTGCCCGACCGCCCCCTCGGGGAGCGTGGTGGGCTGCTCGCCGGGGACGCCCGCCGCCGGATCCGCCGGTGCGGCCGCGGGCGCGGCGGCAGCGGCGGCCACGTCGGTCTCGATGTAGGCGACCACGGTGCCGACCTCCACCGTCTCCTGCTCGTGGACGACGATCTCCACCAGCACGCCGGCCACGGGCGAGGGGATCTCGGCGTCGACCTTGTCGGTGGAGATCTCCATGATCGGCTCGTCGCGCTCCACGCGATCGCCGACCTTCTTCCGCCACACGGAGACGGTCCCCTCGGCGATCGACTCGCCCATCTGGGGCATCGGGACTTCGACTCGGGCCATGGTAGGGCTCTCGATCGGTTCGGGACGAAAGTGCAAGTGCCAAGTGCTAACTACGAACGGCTGAAACGCGCACGTGAGCCCCAGCACCTGGCACTCAGCACTTGGCACTTCTGTTCAGTACCCCGCCAGCCACCTCGCCGCCTTGACGATATCATCCGTCTGCGGAAGGAAGTAGTCCTCCAGCGGCGGCGAGTAGGGGATCGGCGCGTCGAGCGCGGTCACCCGCTGGATCGGCGCGTCGAGCCACTCGAACGCCTTCTCGCTCACCCGCATGGCGATCTCGCCCGCGATCCCGCCGGTGCGGGTGTCCTCGTGCACGATCAGCAGGCGGTTGGTCTTCTTCACGCTCTCCACGATGGCGTCGTCGTCCAGCGGCAGGAGGGTGCGCAGGTCGATGATCTCCACGTCGAGCCCGTCCTCCTTCTCCAGCAGCTCCGCCGCCTCGGCGCACTTGTGCACCAGCGCGGCGTAGGTGACGATGGTCAGGTCCTTCCCCTCGCGGTGCGTGCGCGCCTTGCCGATGGGGACCACGTAGTCCTCGTTCGGCAGCACCTCGCGCAGCTGCGGGCGGCGGTAGAGCCACTTGTGCTCGAAGAAGAGCACCGGGTCGTCGTCGCGGATCGCCGCCTTGATCAGCCCCTTGGCGTCGTAGGCGGTGGACGGATAGACGATCTTGAGGCCGGGGGTGTGGAAGAACGCGGCCTCGGGGTTCTGCGAGTGGAAGGGCCCGCCGCGCACGTAGCCGCCGCTGGGGCCGCGGATCACCATCGGCACGGCGCCGGAGCCGCGGTAGCGGCTGGTGGCGACGTAGTTGGTGATCATGTCGTAGGCGCAGGCGATGAAGTCGATGAACTGCATCTCCACCACCGGGCGCATCCCCATGTGCGCCGCCCCCGCCGCCGCCCCGGTGAACCCGATCTCGCTGATCGGCGTGTCCACCACGCGCAGCCCGCCGAAGGCCTCCAGCATCCCCTCGGTCATCTTGAAGGCGCCGCCGTACACGCCGATGTCCTCGCCCATCAGGAACACGCTCGGGTCGCGCTCCATCTCCTCCCACAGCCCCTCGCGGATCGCCTCCAGGAGGGTGACGGGCTTGCCCTGCGCGGTCAGGCTCACGTGCTCGGGCTTCGCCCGGCGCTTGGTCGCGGTCGCCATCAGGCCTTCGTGGGGTCGGGTGGGTCCAGCCGGTACCAGGGGCCGGCCACGGGGCCGTCGCCGGTGACGTCGGTGCGCGCCTCGAACGGCTCGGGGAGCGGCGACGCCTCGGCCTCGGCCACGGCGGCGTCGAGCTCGGCGTCCACGGCGCGGTCGATCTCGGCCAGCTCCCTGGCGCTCGCCCAGCCGCTCCCGGTGAGCGCGGCCACGTAGCGGTCCACGGGGTCGCTGGTGGCGGCCCAGCGCTCGATCTCGGCCGCGTCCATGTAGCTCTGCGAGTCGTGCTGCGCGTGCCCGCGGCGGCGGTAGGTGTCCACCTGGATCAGCGTGACCCCCGCGCCCGCGCGCGCCCGCTCGACCGCCTGCTTCGCCGCGCCGTAGACGGCCAGCATGTCGTTGCCGTCCACCCGGTCGGCCGCCGCGCCGTAGCCGGCCGCCTTGGCGGCGAACGACTTCGCGGCGGTCTGCATGCGCGTGGGGGTGGAGTACGCCCAGCCGTTGTTCTCCACGATCACCACCAGCGGGCAGCGCTGCACCGCGGCGAAGTTGATCCCCTCGTGGAAGGCGCCGGTGGAGGTGGCGCCGTCGCCGATGTAGACCATCCCCACCCGGTCTTCGCCGCGCTGCTTGAAGGTGAGCGCCACCCCCGCCATCACCGGCACCAGGTCGCCCAGCGGGCTGATCTGCCCGATGAAGCCGCGCCGGTAGTCGGTGAAGTGGATGTTGAGCTCCTTGCCGCGCGCGGGGCTGTCGCCCCTGGCCATGTACTGGCGGACGACTTCGACGGGCCGCGCGCCGATGGTGAGCATGGAGCCCAGGTTGCGGATCAGCGGGCTCAGCATGTCGCCGGTGCCGTCGCCGCGCCGGCGCAGGGCGAAGGCGCTGGCCACGGACTCGCCCTCCTGCCCCAGGGAGCGGAAGAGGCCGCCGATGACCTTCGACTGCTTGAAGAGGAGCTCCAGCTTCTCCTCGAGCGAGCGGGTGAGCCGCACCAGCCGGTACATCTCCAGGAGCTCGGCGCGGCCGAGCCCGTGGGGGATGGCCGCGGACGCGCGCTTCGCGGGGGATCGGTTCGCCATTCCGCAGTGCCGAATTCACGTGGCCCGCGCGGCCTCTTACGGCCAGGCGGGGGAAGCGCGACAACTTGGCCGCCGCCCCCCGGCCTCGTCAACCCAACGGCCTTGTTTCTTCTCAGCTCTTCGACCCGGGCCGCTCCTCGCGCTGCTGCTGAGCCGGCGTCGGCGCGCCGAAGGGGATCAGCACGCGGCCGCCGGGATCGAACCCGCCCACCGCGCCGCCGCGGATGCGCTCGCCCCAGGTCGGCTTGGGGTCGAACGGGTGGTGGTGCACCCGGTCCAGGTAGAAGTTCGCCACCTTCGCGGCCAGCGGCGCCGCCGCGTCGCCGTGCAGGCCGTGCTCGACGATCACCGCGACCACCACCTCGGGGTGGCCGTTGGGGAGCCCCGCGAAGCCCACGAACCAGCCGTGGTCCTCACCCTGCGGGTTCTGCGCCGTCCCCGTCTTGCCGTAGAGCTTGTAGCGCGCCAGGCTCGACTGCACCGCCGTCCCGTCCTCCTCCGTCACCAGCTGCAGCCCCGCCCAGATGTTGGTGAGCTGCTCCGGCGTGAGCCCGGTGTCGATGTTCGGCTTCAGCTTCTCCACCGAGTCGCTGCGCACCAGGTGCGGGGTCACGCCGCGCCCGCTCCCGGCGACGGCGGCGTAGAAGCTCGCCATGTTCAGCACCGTCTGCGAGTTGGGCCCCTGCCCGATGGCGAGCGACATCACGTCGCTGGGCTGCGCCGGCACCCCGAAGTAGGGCCGGTACCAGGCCGCGGT
>DASYJZ010000671.1:0-4115 GCA_035995965.1 Longimicrobium sp.
GCCACCACGCAGGCCAGCGCCACCGTCCCCTCCGACGCGGCCAGCGACGGCGCGGTGAGCCGCACCGTGAGCACCACCAGGAAGGCCGCGAAGGTGAGCAGCGCCAGCGTGGTGGCGAGCAGGATGCCGCGGCGCAGGTAGAAGCTCAACTCGAACATGCGGAAGCCGTGCACCGCCAGGAAGAGCCCCAGCGGGATCATCAGCAGCGCCAGCGTCTCCACCGTGGGGTAGAGCGGCGCCCGCGACACCCCCGGGTAGACGGCGGCGGTGAGGCGCAGCACGCCGAAGGGGAAGAGCGCCAGCCCCAGCGCCACCGCCTGCCGCCGCGCGGCCACCGTGGCCGCGTGCCGCCCCGCGTCGGCCACCAGCACGCTGGCGGTGAGCGCCGCGATGCCGTAGAACGCCACCACCATGGTGCGCACGATCCCCCGGACCCCGGGGCCGCTCCACGGGAGCACCGCGGTCCAGTGCAGGGTGGCGTTGACGTAGAGGAACACCGCGAACGCGCACGCCGCCGCGGCCGCCAGGTAGAAGGCGCGCACGATCTCCGGGTGGCGGCGCACCAGCGGCCCGCGCTCCGGGAGCACCGCGCCGATGTGCAGCAGCAGCGCCGAGGTGAGCACGAACACCCCGGTGTGCGCCGCCACGTACGGCAGCGACAGCCAGGTTACGTGCGAGCTGGGCGGGAAGGGGAACAGCACCCAGGTGAGCGAGATGCACGCCAGGGTGGCGATGAACAGGCGCACGCGCGGATCGCCCGGCCGCGAGCGGAAGCCGACGATCCCGATGGTGCCGTAGACGGCCACGGTGATCGTATAGACCAGCCGCTCCGACTGCGGCGTGTCGTTGTAGATCACGAACTGCACGAGCACCACGGCGGCCGTCCAGAAGGCGCAGAGCACCCAGAAGCAGACGCGCTGGAGCTTCGTCATGCGGCGTGGACGGAAGGGGGCTGGGGAACCGGGGCGGGGGCGGGCGCGCGCCCGAAATTCGGCGGCTCGCGAACGATACGATACACGCGCGCGGCCCGCCCGGCCAGTGATCCGGCGCCCGGATGGCCCGATGCGTGCAGCCCAGCGCGGGTCGAATCCAGCATCCGTGCGACCTGAACCGTCCCGAGACCCAGCATGGCGCAGACCCGCGAGCGCGTCCCCGTCGTCATCGTGGAATACGACCAGATCGCCCGTACCATCGCCGAGCGCATCGCGGCGCTGATCCGCGAGCGCAACGCCGCGGGGCGGCCGGCGGTGCTGGGGCTGGCGACCGGGAGCACCCCCATCGGCATCTACCGCGAGCTGATCCGCCTGCACCGCGAGGAGGGGCTCAGCTTCCGCGATGTGGTGAGCTTCAACCTCGACGAGTACTACCCGATGGCGCCGGACAGCATCCACAGCTACGTCCGGTACATGTGGGAGAACCTCTTCGACCACATCGACATCCCGAAGGAGAACGTGCACGTCCCCCGCGGCGACATCCCGCGGGCGGAGGTGGAGGCGTTCTGCGCGGCCTACGAGCAGGCGATCCGCGACGCGGGCGGGGTCGACTTCCAGATCCTGGGGATCGGGAAGACGGGGCACATCGGCTTCAACGAGCCCGGCTCGGGGGTGGAGAGCCGCACCCGGCTGATCGCGCTCGACACGGTGACGCGGCGCGACGCCGCGGCCGACTTCTTCGGCGAGGACAACGTCCCCACCGAGGCCATCACCATGGGCGTCGCCACCATCCTGGAGGCGCGCGAGATCGCGCTGGTGGCCACCGGCGAGCACAAGTCGGCGATCGTCCGCCGCTCGGTGGAGGGCGAGCCGGACCCCGACGTGGCCGCCACCTACCTGCAGGAGCACCCCAACGCGACCTTCTACCTGGACCCGGCCGCCGCGGCCGACCTCACCCGCATCAAGACGCCCTGGATCGTGGGCGAGGTGCGCTGGGACCGGCAGCGCGAGATCGAGGCGGTGATCTGGCTCAGCCAGTCCACCAAGAAGAGCCTGCTGAAGCTCGACGCCGAGGACTACCGCGAGCACCACCTCTCCAGCCTGCTGGCGCGCTACGGGAGCGCGGGGCCGCTGAACGGCGAGGTGTTCAACGCGCTGCTGTCGAAGGTGTCGGGGCGGAGCCGGCTGCCGCGGGACTGCCGCATTATCGTGTTCAGCCCGCACCCCGACGACGACGTGATCTCGATGGGCGGGATCCTGAACAAGCTGCACCAGAACGGGAACCGCATCACCGTGGCCTACCAGACCTCGGGGAACATCGCCGTCTTCGACCACGAGGTGCGGCGCTACGTGGACTGGCTGCAGCGCTTCGCCCGCGACTTCGCCGTGGGCGACGGGCGGGTGGACGAGATCTCCGCGGCCGTCGAGCGCTTCCTGGCGGAGAAGCGGCCGGGCGAGGTGGACATCCCCGAGGTGCAGACCATCAAGCGCCGCATCCGCGAGGCCGAGGCGGTGAGCGGCATCCAGACCTTCGGGATGGCGCGCGACCAGGCCTGCTTCCTGGACCTCCCCTTCTACCAGACGGGGAAGGTGCGCAAGGACCCCATCGGCCCCGACGACGTGCGCATCACCCGCGAGCTGCTGGAGCAGGTGCGGCCGGAGCTGATCTTCGTGGCGGGGGACCTGTCGGACCCGCACGGCACCCACCGCATGTGCCTGGAGGCGATCGACCGCGCGCTGGCGGAGTACACGGGCGAGCAGCCGGAGATCTGGTACTACCGCGGGGCCTGGCAGGAGTGGCCGGTGAGCGAGGCCGACGTGCTGGTGCCGCTGAGCGAAGAGGAGCTGCACCTGAAGATCGAGGCGATCTACAAGCACCAGAGCCAGAAGGACCGGGCGCCCTTCCCCGGGCAGGACGAGCGCGAGTTCTGGCAGCGGGTGGAGGAGCGCAACACCGCCACCGCGAAGACGGTGGACCTGCTGGGGCTCCCCGAGTACTTCGCCATGGAGGCGTACGTGGTGCGCAGGCACGGCAAGCCGCTGGCGCGCCCCGTCCTCTCCACCGCCGACCTGGCCGAGGCGCCGCGCCGCCGCCGCGCCACCGACCACCCCGCCTGGGGGACGGGGCGCGTCCCCGTGCGCGAGGGCGCGGTCGAGACGGTGGGCGAGCGCGGGGGGCAGGCGGCTTGACCGACGCGATCTACGCCGGCATCGACGGCGGCGGCACGAAGACGACGCTGGCGCTCGCCGACGCCGGCGGGCGCGAGCTGGCGCGCCGCATCGGCCCCGCCGGCCTGGTGGACCCGCGCGACCCCGCCGCCACGGCCCGGATGCTGGCCGAGCTGGTCCGCGGCGCGCTCGCCGACGCGGGGCTGGCGGCGCGTCCGGCCGCGCTGGTCGCGGGGCTCGCGGGCGTCGGCAACGAGCGCGAGCGGCGCCTGGTGGAGTCGGCCCTCGCCGCGGCCGGGGTGGCCGCGCGCGTCGCCATCGTCACCGACGGCGCCATCGCGCTGGACGGGGCGCTGGGCGGCGGGGCGGGGATCCTGATGATCGCGGGGACCGGCTCGGTGGCCTACGCGCGCGGCGAGGACGGGCGGGTGGAGCGCTGCGGGGGATGGGGGATGGTGGTGGGCGACGAGGGGAGCGCCTGGAGCATCGGCCGGGGCGGGCTCGCCGCCGCCCTCCGCGCCGCGGATGGGCGCGGCCCGGCGACGCGGCTCCTCCCGCGGTTCCTGGAGCTGCTGGGGCTGGACGACGTGGCCGGCATCCCGCCCTGGGCCGGGCGCGCGGAGAAGGCGGACGTGGCCGCGCTGGCGGTGCACGTGGTCGGCGCGGCGGAGGCGGGCGACGAGGTGGCGCTGCGGCTCGTCGAGCGCGAGGCGCGCGAGCTGGCGGCCCACGCGGTGGCGCTGGCGCACCGGCTGGAGCCGTGGAGCGGCCCCGTCCCCGTCGCCTTCCACGGCGGCGTGCTGGCGGTGGACTTCTACGCCGACGTGGTGCGGCGCGCGCTGCAGGGGCACGACGACCGCTTCGACGTGCGCCCCAGCGTGGCCGACGCGGTCGCCGGCGCGCTCTCCTACGCCCGGCGCATGGTGCGATGATCTTCAACGTGTAACTATCTATCTTGTGATGGCACAAGTCGCTCCTGCGATACGGCCCCGAACACCGAAACTCTGATGATTG
>DASYJZ010000672.1:0-5593 GCA_035995965.1 Longimicrobium sp.
GCGGTCGCCGGCGAGCTCTTCGCTGGGCGCGCCGAGGGTGGTGGAGCTCGCGTGCTCCAGCCCGCCGTACGCGCCGTCCTGGAGGAGGAAGACGAAGCGCCGGTACGGTAGCCCGTGGAACAGCGCGCTCGCCTCGCGCACGATGCCGGTCAGGGAGCCGACCAGCGCGGCCGTGTCGAACGCCGCGGCGTCGGGGCGCGGCCAGTACGCCACCTCGTGCGGCACGCCCTCGACCTCGAAGCTCCAGCGCCGCAGGCGGCCGACGAGCACCGGGCTGTCCATCAGCGTCGGGAAGTCCGGCGCCGTGAACGCCAGCGCGCCCGACAGCCTGTCGAGCGAGGTGGCGGCGGTCCACCCGGGCGGCAGGCGCAGCTCCACCCGCGCCGGCGCGGCCTCTCCGCCCAGGACGTACATGAAGCTGTGCGGGCCGCCCACCAGGCCGCCCGTCGGCGAAAGGAACGGCGTCCAGCTCTGCCGCGCGCCGGGGCTCGCCGGCGGCAGCTCGATCCGGTAGCGGACGGCGACGTCTCCGCCTGTGGTGGCGACCCGCCACACCGCGCTGTCCTCGCGCACGACGGCGAGCGGCCCCGCGGCGGAAGTCGCGCTGACGCCGCGGACGTATCGCCAGAAGCGGTCGTCGTACTCTGGATGCGCCGCCATCGCCAGCCGCAACCCGGGCGGGGCGCCGTGGACGTGCATCTCCACGGACCATCCCGACAGGTCCGCGGAATCGACCACGAGCAGGTAGTCGACGGGATCGGGCGCGCGCGCCTGCGCGGCGAGCGACGAGGAGCCGGCGACGAGTGCGGCCGCGAGCAGAATGGGCACGGTGCGCACGGAAGGTCGGGAAGGCGAGGGCGCACGACGGGAGGAGCGGGAGTTGGAGCGCATCGGGTAATCATCGCGGTAGGAGGAAGCGGAGCCAGGTCGACCGCGTCAGCCGGCGCCCGCGATGGAGTCCGATGGAGGCAGCTCCTTTACGTAGCGGAGTCCCGTTGGCTGCGCGCACCTGTACCGCCACGGCGATTCTCCCACGTGGGGACTCCTACTTGCCAACAGCGCACTGTCGGAGAGTGCGGGCGCAGCGGAGTCGAAGCAAGCTCCATCGCACGTCCGCACCCGCTTCACGCGTGAGGGTGATGCGCGGTAGCCGCGATGATCGTGTCGCTGCCGCGCCCGGGCCTCGCAACGTCCTCGGTTGGACCCCTCGGGCCTGCCGTCATCCCGGGCGAAGGCAAACTCGGCTTGGCCGGCCCTCGGGATGACACCGTTTGGGGTCGTCCTCTCGATGTGGTGCCGTTGGTGTCCGCGAAGGCGGACTGCGTGCCGTTGTAGCGGCGAGTTCACTCGCATCGTCGCGACATACAACGCGTCGTCGCGGCACACCGCATCGTCGCGCTTGCGGTCGCATCGTCGCCAACGTAACGCACTCCCGCACTTCCGCTTCAGCTCGAGCCGTGGTATGCTTGGTTGATCGTCCTTCCACCCGTGGAGGACGTTTTGTGTCTCGTGGATTCAGCCGGAGCAGCAAGGCAATGACCGCAGTGGCTGAGCAGACGAAGGGTGGCACGGCCGTGCGCACCGCCATCACCCCCACGCGCGACGAGGACTACGCGCAGTGGTACCAGGCCGTGGTGCGCGACGCCGACGTGGCCGAGATGAGCCACGTGCGCGGCTGCATGGTGATCAAGCCCACGGGCTACGGCATCTGGGAGCAGCTCCAGCGCACGCTGGACCGCGAGATCAAGCGCGCCGGCGCCGTCAACGCCTATTTCCCGCTCTTCATCCCGCTCAGCTACCTGGAGCGCGAGGCCGCCCACGTGGAGGGCTTCGCCAAGGAGATGGCGGTGGTCACGCACCACCGGCTGGAGATGCGCGACGGCAAGCTGGTGCCCACCGGCGAGCTGGCCGAGCCGCTGATCGTGCGCCCCACGTCGGAGACCATCATCGGCGAGAGCATGGCCGACTGGGTGCGGAGCTGGCGCGACCTGCCGCTGCTGCTCAACCAGTGGGCCAACGTGGTGCGCTGGGAGCTGCGCCCGCGCGTGCTGCTGCGCACCAGCGAGTTCCTCTGGCAGGAGGGGCACACCGCGCACGCCACGCACGACGACGCCATGGAGTACACCCTGCGCATCCTGCACGACGTCTACCGCCGCGTGGTGGAGGAGGACCTGGCCGTCCCCGTGATCCCGGGCGAGAAGACGCCGGGCGAGCGCTTCCCCGGGGCCGAGAACACCTACTGCATCGAGGCGATGATGCAGGACGGGCGGGCGCTGCAGGCCGGCACCAGCCATTACCTGGGGCAGAACTTCGCGAAGGCGTTCCACATCGAGTACCAGACGGCCGAGGGCGGGCAGGAAAACGTCTACACCACCTCGTGGGGCGTCAGCACCCGCCTGCTCGGCGCGCTGGTGATGACCCATGCCGACGACAACGGGCTGCGGGTGCCGCCGCGTGTCGCGCCGAACCAGGTCGTCGTCATCCCCATGCTCCGCAAGGAGGGCTCGGAAGAGGTGTTGGCCTACGCCCGTCGCGTGGCGGATGAGGTGCGCGCGCAGACCTTCGCATCTGGCCGTCCGATCGAAGTGCTGGTGGACGAGACGATGTACGAGGCGCGCGACAAGAAGTGGAAGTGGGTGAAGCGCGGCGTGCCGCTGCTGCTGGAGCTCGGCCCCAAGGACATGGCGAACGACGGCGTCTCCTACCTCCCCCGCCCCCGCGGCCCGACGGACTCCGTGCGGGTGGGGCGCGAGGAGTTCGTCTCCACCGTCGGCGCCATCCTCGACGAGATGCAGGCGCACTACCTCGCCGAGGCACGCGCCTACCAGGAGGCGCGCACGCGCCGCGACATCGTCGGCTTCGACGAGTTCCGCCGCTACTTCGAGGAGGGCGGCGAGAACGCGGGGGCCGCGGGGCAGCCCGGGTTCGTCGTAGCCAAGTGGTGCGGCGACGCGGCGTGCGAGGACCGCGCGCGCGACCTGGGCGTCACCATCCGCTGCCTCCCCTTCGACCAGAGCGGCACGGAAGGCCCCTGCGTGATCTGCGGCGGGACGGCTACGACGGACGCGGTGTTCGCCCGGGCGTACTGACGCCGGCGCGATCAGGGCGCCTGCACTGCACGAACCCCCGGGGGCCAGCGGCCTCCGGGGGTTCGTCACGATGGTGCGGTCCGGCCGAATCCTTCCCGTTCCGCGCGGATCCCGCCACTTGGAGACCGCTCCCCTTCGGTGTGGTGGCGGGTGCCGCGCGGCCGGGCCGGATCCTGGCCGGTCAGGTGCTCAGACGCAGCTACAGGTGCAGCAGCAGTACGGATCGCAGGTCCCGCAGTAGGTGTCGCAGGTTCCGCAGGCGGTCGCGCAGGTGCCGCAGTTGGTGGCACAGGTGCCGCAGGCACTGGCGCCGCAGGTGCCGCAGTCGGTGGCGGCGGTGCCGCCGCAGCCGGTCGCCTCGCAGGTCATGCCGTCGGAGCAGTACCTCGCGTAGGTCTCCGGCGGGATGTGGCCGAACACCGTCCCGTCCGCACTGTCCGCGGCGGCCAGGGTGTCGAAGCTCTCTACGGAGAGGGCATCCAGGTCCAGGCGAATCTTCTTCATGCGGTCCTCCTCGTACTCTGAAGGGTGTGAAGGGGGCGGTCTTTCGAAGGCGCCGACGGGTGACCCGGCTGGCACGTACAAAAAGCCTTCACGGGCACTATGCCTGGGTGCGAGGGCCTAAAAATCATGAGATAAGGCGACACGAAGCGCAAAACCTCCTGACCTGTCCCGAATGGGTCCGGCTTCCTCGACGTCAGATTGTAGGGGAACGCACCAAAAAAGAAAAGAGGCTTTAAGTGATAAGATCACCTCGACCTTGCCCGGGCGCATCCGCTCGCCGAGGGGCGGGGTGCAGCAACACTCCACCCAATCCCGTTTCTCACGCCGTGGCGGGAAAGAACGTTCAGGGCCGTAGAGCGCGCCCGCGCCAGACGTGTTGGATCATTCCGAATGAAGACGGACCAGCCAGTGTGCGTGCGCACACACAAAAGAGTACGCCCGGCCGCGAGGATCCCCTGTGGGGGGTGCGATGTAATGATCTCGCGACCGGCGAAACCTTCGCGGCGGCCGGGGCGTACACGCGGGCGAGCCGTGCTCAGCGTTCGCTTGACGTGTCCACGGACCGGTACTACTTTCGCCGCGTGCTAAGCAGTTAGCATCCACCCTCCCGCTGCCCCTCCATGCCGCATCTTTCCTCCCCCCGCCTCGCGTCCGCGTTCGTACTCGCCGCCGGCGCGCTCGCGCCGGCATACGCGCGCGCGCAGCAGGACACCTCCGCGCTGCGCCCGGCGGTGCACGCCTCGGGCGCGACGCCGCTGACGCGCGCCGTGCCGCGGACGGGCGAGGTGACCATCGACGGGCGGCTCCACGAGGAGCTGTGGCGCACCGCGCCCGTGGCGACGGACTTCACCCAGCAGGACCCCCACGAGGGGCGCCCCGCCACGGAGCGCACCGAGATCCGCATCGCCTTCGACCAGGAGGCGCTGTACATCGGCGCGCGGATGCTGGACTCGCTGGGCGCCCGCGGCGTGCGCACCCGCCTGGGCCGGCGCGACCAGGGGCTCGACGGCGACTACGTGCAGTTCGTGCTCGACACCTACCACGACCACACCGGGCGCACCGTCTTCCTGGTCAACCCGTCGGGTGTGAAGCAGGACGCGGGACAGGCCGCGCCCTACGCCGACCCGTCGTGGGACCCGGTGTACACGGTGGCCACGAAGATCGACTCGGCGGGGTGGACGGCGGAGTTCCGCATCCCCTTCAGCCAGCTCCGCTATCCGCGCACCCCGGTGCAGACCTGGGGGATGCAGGTATGGCGCTACATCGAGCGGAAGAACGAGATCGACATGTGGTCGTTCTGGGGGAAGAGCGTGAGCGGCGGCCCCTCGCGCTTCGGGCACCTGGTGGGGATCCAGGCGCCGCCGCCGCGCCGCTCGGTGGAGCTCCTCCCCTACGCGCTGGCGCGGCGGTCGTACGTGCGCCCGCTGGAGCCCGGGAGCCCGTTCGAGAAGCCGAAGGAGAGCAGCCTGCGCGTGGGCGCCGACGTAAAGGCGCTGCTCACCAGCACGCTCACGCTCGACGCCACCATCAACCCCGACTTCGGGCAGGTGGAGGTGGATCCGGCGGTGGTGAACCTGTCGGCGTTCGAGACCTTCTTCCCCGAGAAGCGCCCCTTCTTCGTCGAGGGGAGCGGGCTCTTCGACTTCGGCGACTTCAACTGCCACTTCTGCAGCAACGTCTCGGGGATGACGCTCTTCTACTCCCGGCGCATCGGGCGCGCGCCGCAGGGGGTGGTGAGCGGGCCGGCGGTGTTCACCCACAGCCCCGAGAACAGCACCATCCTCGGCGCGGCGAAGGTGACGGGACGGCTGGGGAACGGGCTGCAGGTGGGGGTGCTCGACGCCGTCACCCGCTCGGAGCGCGCGCTGGCGCTCTCGCCCGAGGGCGACCGGTTCACCGAGCAGGTGGAGCCGGCCACCAACTACTTCGTGGGGCGGATGAAGCGCAACTACCGCAGCGGCGCGATCACGGTGGGCGCCATCGGCACCTCGGTGATGCGC
>DASYJZ010000673.1:0-6395 GCA_035995965.1 Longimicrobium sp.
TCGCGGGCCGGCCCGTGTTCGGCTACACCGCCATTCTGCTGTCGCTGATCGCGACGGCGTTCATCGGCTTCGGGCTGTGGGTGCACCACATGTTCGCCGCCCCCATTCCCCAGCTCGGCGGGAGCTTCTTCACCGCCGCCAGCATGCTGATCGCCATCCCCAGCGGGGTGCAGGTCTTCTGCTGGATCGCCACCCTCTGGCTGGGGAAGCCGCGCTTCCAGACGCCGCTGCTCTACGTCCTCGGCTTCTTCTTCACCTTCGTCCTCGGCGGGCTCACGGGGGTGATGGTGGCCTCGGTGCCCTTCGACCTGCAGGCGCACGACACCTACTTCGTGGTCGCGCACTTCCACTACGTGCTGATCGGGGGGGGCGTGCTCCCGCTGCTGGCGGCCATCACCTACTGGTTCCCCAAGGTCACCGGGCGGATGATGAGCGAGCGGCTGGGGAAGCTCGGCTTCTGGCTGGTCTTCGCCGGCGTGAACGTGACCTTCTTCCCCATGCACTTCGTGGGGCTGATGGGGATGACGCGCCGCGTGTACACCTACCTGCCGTCCACGGGATGGGGCCCGCTGAACCTGCTCTCCACCGTTGGCGCCTTCGTCATCGCCCTGGGCGTGCTGGTCTTTATCGCCAACGTGCTCGCGAGCTGGCGCGCGGGCGCACTCGCCGGCGAGGACCCGTGGGGCGGGGAGACGCTGGAGTGGTCGATCCCCTGTCCCGCGCCGGCGTACAACTTCCGCCACATCCCCATCGTGCAGGGGCGCAGCGCGATGTGGGCGCGCACGCCGGACCGCCCGGTGGTCACGGGGATGGACGAGAGCCACCGCGAGGTGCTGGTGACCACGCTGATGGACGCCGAGCCCGACAACCGCTACGAGCACCCCGGCCCGGGCCTCGTCCCCCTGCTGTCGGGGCTGGCGACGGCCGGGTTCCTGATCACGCTGGTCTTCACCTTCAAGTGGGTGTGGCTCTGGACGCCCGTGCTGTTCGTCGCGCTCGCCTGGTGGGCCTGGCCGGACCGGCGGCCGCACTGGTGGACGGCCCGCGCGAAGAGGCCCGCGTGACCCCCGCGCGCCGCTCCACCGTCGACGTCTCCGGCCTGCCGACGAACGTCTACGGCCACCGCTCCACCGTCTGGTGGGGGACCGTCGCCTTCATGCTGATCGAGGGCACCACCCTCGCCATCTGCGCGGTCAGCTACCTGTACCTGCGCCGCAACTTCGGCGCGCTGCCGCCGGAGCGCATCCCCGCTCCGGGACTCACGGTGGCGACCGTGAACGTGGCGCTGATGCTGGCGAGCCTGGTGCCCAACCACCTGCTGTCGCTCGCCGGGTACCGCCAGGACGACCGCGCCGTCAAGCTGCTCTCGCTGCTCTCCATCGCGATCTGCGCGACCTTCGTGGTGCTGCGCGGGTTCGAGCTCCAGGCGCTGCACGTGCGCTGGGACCTGAACGCCTATGGCTCCGCCGCCTGGGCCACGCTCGTCTTCCACGGGACGCTGCTGGCGGTGGAGGTGGGGGAGATCGCGGTGCTGTCGGCGATCTTCTGGACCGGCCGGCAGGAGGCGAAGCACTACGCGGACGTCACCGACGTGTGCTTCTACTGGTACTTCATGTGCCTGTCGTGGCTGCCGCTGTATGCGATCGTCTTCCTCCTCCCGCGGGTGATGTGACCATGCGCATCGAGCGCGCCGGGCACTCGCCGCTGCCGAGCCGCGATACGTTCGCCCTCTGGCTGGGGGTCCTGGCCGGCCCGGTCCTGCTGCTGGCCCAGCAGACGCTGGCCTACGCGCTCGTCCCCGACGCCTGCACGCGGCAGAGCAGCGTGTTCGTGCACCTCACGCACCTCGCCACCCTGCTGCTGATCGGCGGCGGCTTCCTCCTCTGCCGCCGCGAATGGGCGCGCGTGGGCCGCGGCGAGCCCGACGAGCGTCCCGGGCCCGAGCACCGCGCGCGCTTCATGGCGTTCGGGGGGATGGTGTCGAATGTCTTCTTCGCGCTGCTGGTCCTCGCCCAGTGGCTGGCGACGGCGCTCTTCAGCCCGTGCTCCGTATGAGCCCGCGCACCCTCCGCCGCGGCTGGATGCTCGGGCCGCTCCTCGCGCTCGCCGCCGCCGCGTGCACGCAGGCGGGGGTCAGCGCGGAGGAGGCGATGTCGCTCACCCGCGGGGGGCGCGCGGAGCGGGGGAAGGTGTGGATGCAGGAGTACGGCTGCGGCGGCTGCCACGAGATCCCGGGGATCCCCGGCGCGCGCGGCCGCGTCGGGCCTGCGCTCGGCGGCGTCGGCACCCGGCTCTTCATCGCGGGCGTGTCCCCCAACCAGCCGTCGAACCTGATCGCGTGGATCCAGGACCCGCCGGCCATGGACTCGTCCACCGCCATGCCCAACGTCGGCCTGAACCGCGCCCAGGCCCGCGACGTCGCCGCCTACCTCTACACGCTCGCGCGCTGAGGTGTCATTATGATAATTCAAATTATCATAATCTGAATTATCATCGTGTTCCGTGCTCCAGCAGTTCCTCGAGGCCGACCAGGTGGGTCCGCGGCTCACGCGCCGCGCGCGTCTTCAAGTCGGTGGTGAAGCCGTTACGCGAGAAGACCAGGTGGTGTCGCGCCGCGGCCTCGCTCCCGTACCGCGTGCGTGCGGCGTTCAGCACCAGGCGATCCAGCACGTTCTCTCCCGTGGGACCTTTCCACCACTTGCATTCGCCGAACAGGGCCGCGCCGTCGAGGAGGGTGCCCGCCACGTCGAGATCGAAGTCCGCGGTCCAGATCTGCCCGACCTCCTTCGCCGGCACCCCCAGCTCCTCCTGTCCGTAGAGCCGGACATAGTCGCGGCAGATCCATTCGAACACGCCGCCCATGTAGTCGTCGAGCGCCGGCGCGATGCTCAGGTCGTACACCTCCCCGGCGTGCCCCGCCGCGAGCGCGGAGAGGTGGGGCAGGCAGAAGCGGTACCAGAACGCGAGGAAGGGATCCCGCCGACGGTCGTCAGACGGCGCGGTTCCGCGGCGTTCACTTCGAACGGATCGGACCTTCGGCGGCGGCAGCGGTGTACGCGCGGGGCCATACTTTTCTGCGGAACCCGGCACGGGAGCAGGGATGCACGAGCGGAACGAGAAGCGCGGCGGCTCGCCGGCGCGCATGCGGGGATTCAAGCGCGCGGCCGCGGCTGCGCTGGTGCTGCCGGCGGTGGTCGGCGGCTTCATGCTGCAGAGCGCCGTCTCCGAGAACGGGCGCCTGTTCGAGGAGGTGCTGACGCGCGTCGCCAGCTTCGGCGTGGACGGCGTGCCGCCGGACAGCCTCTACTCGCTGGCCGCGCGCGGGTTGCTGCGCCGCATCGGCGACCCGTACGCGGAGCTCTACTCGCCGCAGCAGCTCGCCGACTTCCAGCGCGAGAGCCTGCGCAACGGCTACGGCGGGATGGGGATGCTGGTGGAGCTGGTGCGCGACACCGCCACCGTGATGAAGGTCTACCCCGGCACCCCCGCCGCCGGCGCGGGCGTGCACGTGGGCGACCGCATCGTGGAGGTCGACGGGCAGAGGGTGACCCGGATCCCGCTCGACCGCGTGACCGCGCGGCTGCTGGGGCCCCAGGGCACCACCGTGCACGTCACCCTGGTGCGCCACGGCGAGGCCGAGCCGCTGCGCATCGAGGCGCAACGCGCGCTGGTGCACGTGCCGGTGGTGCCGTACGCGCTGATGCTCGACGGCCAGGTGGGCTACGTGCCGCTCGACCGCTTCAGCGAGAGCTCGGCCCAGGAGCTGGCCACCGCGCTCGACGGGCTCCGCGCCAGGGGCGCCCGCGCCTTCGTGGTGGACCTGCGCGGCAACGGCGGCGGCAGCCTGGACCAGTCTATCCGCATCTCCAACCTCTTCCTGGAGCCCGGGAAGGAGATCCTGCGTGTCGTCTACCGCAACGCCCCGCAGGAGGTCTACGGCGCCACCCGGAAGCCGCTGGTCACCAGCGAGCCGGTGGTGGTGATGACCGACGAGGGGACCGCCTCGGCGTCGGAGATCGTGGCGGGGTCGCTGCAGGACCACGACCGCGCGGTGGTGGTCGGCTCGCCCTCGTTCGGCAAGGGGCTGGTGCAGGACCTGTTTCCGCTGGCGGGCGGCTGGGCGATGAAGCTGACCACGGGCAAGTGGTACACGCCCAGCGGCCGCTCCATCCAGCGCCCGCGCAAGGTGAACCCCGACGGCAGCTTCGCGCCGGAAGACACGCTGCCCCCCACCGACAGCGCGCTGCGGGCCCGGCCGGTGTTCCACTCCGACTCGGGTCGACCGGTGTTCGGCGGGGGCGGCATCACCCCCGACGTGGTGGTGAAGGACGACACCCTCACCGCCCCCGAGCGCACCCTGCTGCGCGCGCTCTCCACCCGCCCCTCGGCGACCAACCAGGTGCTCTCGGAGTACACCCTGGAGCTGGGGCGCGGGGTGCAGCGCAACTTCTCGGTGAACGGCGCCTGGCGCGACGAGGTCTTCCGCCGCCTGCAGAAGGACGGCGTGCGGGTGGACCGGGCGACCTTCGACGCCGGCGCCTCGCTGCTGGACCGCATGCTCGAGCAGCGCGTTTCGTCGCTGGCCTTTGGCGACTCCGCCTCCTTCCGCCGCAACGTGGGGCGCGACGCGCCGCTGCAGACGGCGCTGTCGGTGCTCCGCGGCGCCCACACCCAGGCCGAGGCGCTGGCGCGCGCCGCCACGCTGTCGCGCCCGGCGCCGCCTGCGGTCGCCGCGCGCCCGCACGGCTGACGCCGGTCCGCCGCCCGCCCGCGAAACTTCGCCGGCGGGCGGCGCGTACGCGGGCCCGGACATCACCCGGTTTTCTCGAGGGGAGCGGCACGCCGCTCCCCGCTTTGCCACCTGAACCCGATCCATCCGTGAAGAACCCGCTACGCTCCACCGGCGCGCTGGCCGCCGCGCTCGTGCTGGCCGCCGCGCCGGCGCTGGCGCAGGCTCCCGCCGCACCGCTCCCGCTGAAGCACGCGCCCCAGCCGACCACGTCGGCCATCACCGCGGCCGACGCGATGACGCGGCTGTACATCCTGGCCGACGACTCGATGATGGGCCGCGAGTCGGGGACCGCCGGAAACGTGAAGGGCACCGACTACATCGCCCGCGAGGCGCGGCGGATGGGGCTGGAGCCGGCGGGCGAGAACGGCACCTTCTTCCAGACCATCCCCTTCGTCCGCAAGGCGGTCGCCCCCTCGGCCTCGCTCTCGGTGGACGGGGCGGCGCTGCGGATGGGCGACGACTACCTGATGCTCCCCAGCGTCAACGGCGTCTTCTCCTTCAACGAGCGCCTCAGCGCCACGGCCGCGCAGGTGGTGTACGGCGGCCAGCTGGGCACGGCGAACCTGGTCGCCCCGTCGCAGACCGCCGGGAAGGTGGTGGTGTTCGACGCGCCGGTCGGGCAGAACGGGCAGAAGACCTGGCGCTTCTGGACCGCCGGCGGGCTGGAGCGCTACGGCCAGGCCGCCGCGATCGCCATCGTCGCGGTCGAGCTGATGCCGCCGGGGCTCAAGGACTTCCTGCTGAACCCGCAGGAGGGGATGAAGACCGAGGGCCCCGCCACCGCGGGCCCCGCCGGCCTGCTGATCTCCGCCGCCGCCGCCCAGCGGCTGCTCGGCGCGCCGATATCGGGGATGGCGCCCGGCACCGCGGGGAAGACCGCCGCCGCCGCGCTCGCCATCGAGGAGACGCCGGTGCCGTTCCCGGCGCGCAACGTGGTCGCCATCCTGCGCGGCACCGACCCGGTGCTCCGCCGCCAGTTCGTGGCCGTCGGCGCGCACAACGACCACGTGGGCACGGGGCCGGCCATCGACCACGACTCGGTGCGCGCCTTCAACCACCTGCTGCGGCGCGAGGGGCTCGAGGGCGAGCCCGAGACCGGCACCGCGGCGCAGCTCGCCCAGGTCCGCGCGGGGATCGAGGCCGCGCACCGGGCCCACGGCGTGCACCTCGACTCGATCCACAACGGCGCCGACGACGACGGCTCGGGAACGACCGGCGTGCTGGAGATCGCCGAGTACCTGGCCGCGCACCGACCCAAGCGCTCCATCCTCTTCGTCTGGCACACCGGCGAGGAGAAGGGGCTGCTCGGGTCGCAGTGGTTCACCGAGCACCCCACCCCGGGGATCGACCGCGACTCGATCGTGGCGCAGCTCAACATGGACATGATCGGGCGCGGCGCGGCGAGCGACGAGACCGGGAAGAACAAGGACAACGTGGCGCTGCACGGTGGGCCCCACTACCTGCAGCTGGTGGGCTCGCGCCGGCTGTCGACGCAGCTCGGCGACGTGGTGGAGCAGGTGAACCGCACCGGGAACCACGGCTTCGTGTTCGACTACTCGCTCGACGCGAACGGCCACCCGGGCAACATCTACTGCCGCAGCGA
>DASYJZ010000674.1:0-2976 GCA_035995965.1 Longimicrobium sp.
GGCGGCCGAGCGATCGGCCGCCCCTTCGCGTGCGGCGTTCGCCCTGCTGGCGTGGCGCGCCCCGCCGCGCGAGTATTCGACGGAGCCTCCCGAAATCTCCCGCCGAGCAAACGACGCAAGCGGAGGTCGATGATGAAGGCCCCATCCCCCGAAGACCAGCTCGCCGGGTTCCTGGCGAAGTACACGCCGGAGATCGCCGCGGAGGCCGTCGCATCCCTCGAGCGTCTGCGGCCGCACGTCCCCGGCGCGGTGGAGATGGTCTACGACAACTACAACGCGCTCGTGGTCGGCTTCGGCGCGTCGGAGCGCGCGTCGGAGGCGGTGCTCTCGATCGCGGTGATGCCGCGCTGGGTCGACCTCTGCTTCCTCGTCGGCGCGGATCTCCCCGATCCGCACGGCCTGCTGCTGGGGAGCGGGAGCGTCGCGCGGCACGTCGTCCTCAAGGAGGCCGCGGACATCGACACCCCGGCCGTGCGGGAGCTGATCGCGCTCGCCGTCGGCCGCTCGCCGCGACCCTTCGACACCGCCGCGCCCGGGCGCATGGTCGTCAAGTCCATCTCCGCCAGGCAGCGCCCACGCCGGCCGACCTCTCCATCGGGTGGGGAAAAGACGTCATCCTGAGTCTGAGTGTCGGCGCTGGTGATCCGCGACTCGTGCGGGGTCCATGGCGAGGGGGGCCGCGGATGATGAAGTCCCTCTCGGCGGTCGCCATCCTTCGCGCCCCGAGTCCCTTGACCCGGCGCGTAGGCCGCTCCACGCTTATGCCGAAATTCTCGAATTCATGGTGCACCCAGCCCCGTGAACGCCTGAATCCCAACCGAGAGGCCGCGAAAATGCCCATCGCCGACCTGCTCCTCCCCGAGCTCGACAACGAGATCGCCATCACGCGGCGCGTGCTGGAGCGCGTCCCCGACGACAAGGGCGAGTGGAAGCCGCACGAGAAGTCGTTCCCAATGGGCCACCTCGCCCAGCTCGTGGCCCGCCTCCCCGGCTGGGCGCCGATGATGATGGACCGCACGGAACTCGACATCGCGCCGCTCGACGGACCGAAGTTCCCCGGCTACAGCTACGAGACGACGGCCACGCTCCTCGCCGAGTTCGAACGCAACGCCGCCGCCGCCCGCGCCGCCCTCGCCGCGGCGAGCGACGCGGACTTCGAGGTGCCGTGGACCCTGAAGGCGGCGGGCCACGTGGTGCAGACGCAGAGCCGCTACCAGATGCTGCGGTCGATGGTGCTCAACCACCTGGTGCACCACCGCGCCCAGCTCGGCGTCTACCTGCGCCTGGTGGACCTCCCCGTGCCGCAGATGTACGGCCCCACGGCGGACGACAAGAAGTAGCCGATTAGAGCGGATTGCGGATCGCTCCGGAGGGCTGGCGACGGGTTGGAAACCCGCCGGTGGAACGGCACAAAGTCCGCCTTCGCGGACTACGCCTCGGGCATGGGCGCAGGAAGCAACAATCCGCGCTCGGGAGATTCGAAGGCGCCGCGGCCGGTGCGCAACGAACTCCGGACGCGCGGTTCTCTGGTACTCGGGGTGAGACTCTTTTTTTCCGTTGTCGATTTCCGCCTCGCCCAGACGACTATCTATCGTTCACAGCCGTTCACACCCCGATCCGGAGGAAGCCATGAAGTACCTGTGCCTGATCTACGACGACGAGAAGCAGATGGCCGACATGCCGCGCAGTGAAGGCGAAGCCTTCATGGGCGAGTACTTCGCGTTCACCGAGGGGATCCGCGAGAGCGGCCACTTCGTCGCGGGCGAGGCGCTGCAGCCCGTGTCGTCCGCCACCACGGTGCGCATCCGCAACGGTGGCGTGTCGACCACCGACGGGCCGTTCGCAGAGACCAAGGAGCAGCTCGGCGGCTTCTACCTGATCGAGGCGCGCGACCTGAACGACGCCCTCCATGTGGCCGGGCGGATCCCGTCGGCGCGCACCGGCAGCATCGAGGTGCGGCCCGTCGTCGACTTCAGCCAGCAGCCGTCGGCGTCGTGACGGCCGCCGGCGAGGACGCGGCCGGCCCGGTGCGGGAGAGGGTGGACGCCGTCTACCGCACCGAGTCGCGCCGCGTTCTCGCCACCCTCATCCGCCTGCTGGACGGCGACTTCGACCTGGCCGAAGAGGCGCTGCACGACGCCTTCGCGGCGGCGCTGCAGCGCTGGCCGCGCGACGGCGTCCCCGCCAATCCGCGCGCCTGGCTGGTCTCCGCCGGCCGCTTCAAGGCCATCGACACGATGCGCCGCCGCGCCCGCTTCGACGCGCGGCTGGCCGACGTCGCCGAGCATCTCCAGTCCGCCGCCTCCGCCGAGCCCGAGCTGGACGACGGGGGCGTGGACGACGACCGGCTGCGGCTGGTCTTCACCTGCTGCCACCCCGCCCTGGCGCCCGACGCGCGGATCGCGCTCACCCTGCGCGAGGTCTGCGGCCTCACCACCGAGGAGATCGCGCGCGCCTTCCTCACCTCGCCGCCCACGCTGGCGCAGCGGATCGTCCGCGCCAAGGGGAAGATCCGCGGCGCGCGCATCCCCTACCAGGTGCCGTCGCGCGCCGACCTGCCGGAGCGGCTGGACGCCGTGCTGCACGTGGTCTACCTGGTGTTCAACGAGGGATACTCCGCGTCGTCCGGCGAGACGCTGACGCGCGCCGACCTCTCGGGCGAGGCGATCCGGCTGGGCCGGCTGCTGGTGGAGCTCCTCCCCGAGCCCGAGGCGATGGGCCTGCTCGCGCTGATGCTGCTGCACGAGTCGCGGCGCCTCGCGCGCACGTCCGCCTCGGGCGAGCTGGTGCTGCTGGACGAGCAGGACCGCTCGGGCTGGGACCAGGAGAAGATCGCGGAGGGATGCGCGCTGGTGGAGCGCGCGTTGCGGTCGCGCCGCTTCGGGCCGTACGCGCTGCAGGCGGCGATCGCGGCCGTGCACGCCGAAGCCGCCACTGCCGCCGCGACCGACTGGGCGCAGATCGTCGGCCTCTACG
>DASYJZ010000675.1:0-4430 GCA_035995965.1 Longimicrobium sp.
CTCCTCGGCCACGACCTTTCCCAGCGAGTAGCGGTCGGTGGTGGTGAGCTCGCCCGAGAGGCCGCGGCCGTCGATCAGCATCTTGAAGCAGCCGCCATCGACGCACTCGCGGACCACGCGGCGGTAGGTCTGCTCCGCCAGCCGGCCGTTCATCTCCCCGGCCAGGGAGACGTAGAAGAGAGGACCCTCGAAGCGGATCTGCATCCCACCGGCTCCTGCCGCGGCTCCCGCGGCGCAAGACGTGTGTTCCTAGCCTGATCGTCGGCCGGGGGAATGTCAAGCGCGCCCCGGCTCCTCCTCACACCGTCTCGGCGGCGACGGCGTCGTCCAGCCGGTAGCCGGGGCCGCGGATGGCGACCACGAAGGCGGGGACCAGGAAGAGGGTGATGGGGGTGGAGAGCGCCAGACCGCCGATCACCGCCAGCGCCAGCGGCCGCTGCAGCTCGGAGCCTGCGCCCAGCCCCAGCGCCAGCGGAAGCAGGCCGAAGAGGGTGCAGAGCGTGGTCATCAGGATCGGGCGCAGCCGCGTCTTCGCGGCGATGCGGATGGCCTCGCCCAGCGGCTCGCCCTCGAAGCGCATGCGGTGGTGGGTGAAGTCGAGCAGGATGATCCCGTTCTTCACCACCAGCCCCACCAGCAGCACCAGCCCCATCAGCGAGCTCACGTTCAGCGGCACCCGGGTGATCAGCAGCAGCGCCACCGCGCCCACGAACGACAGCGGCGCCGCCAGGGTGATGATCAGCGGCTCCACGAAGGAGCGGAACTGGACCACCATCACCGCGATCACCGAGAGGAACGCCAGCAGCAGCACCATCAGCAGCGACTTGAACGCCCCCTGCTGCCCCGCGTACGCCCCGCCGATCTCCACCTGCACCCCGGCGGGCGCCGGGTTCTGCCCCAGGACGCGCTTCACGTCGGCCATCACGGCGCTCAGCGAGCGCCCCGCCACCCCGCCGGTCATGGAGATCGTCTGCCGCTGGTTCTCGCGGCGGTACTCGGCGCGCTCCGTGCCCGTCACCACCGTGGCCACGGAGCCCAGCAGCACGTCCTGCTTGGTGGCCGTGCTGAACACCGGGAGCGTGGGGAGCCGCAGCGGGTCGTAGCGCACGTCGTCGGGGGCGTGCACGCGGATCCCCACGGTGCGGTCGCCGGCGCGCAGCTGGCCCGCGGGCACCCCCAGCAGCTCGGCCGAGAGCTGCGTGTTCACGTCGTCGCCGGTGAGGCCCACCCGCGCGGCCCGGCTCTGGTCCATCTGCACGTGCATCTCGGGCGACGGCTCGCTCACGCCGCTGCGCAGGTCCACCACGCCGGCCACCTTCCCCAGCGGCTCGGCCACGGCGGTGGCGTACTTCTCCATCTGCACCAGGTCGGCGCCGAAGACCTTGATCTCGATGGGCTGCGCGCTCCCCGCCAGGTCGTTGATCACGTCGGAGAGGATCTGGATGAACTCGATGTTCAGCCGCGGCACCGCCCGGTTCACCTGCCCGCGCACGTCGTCCATCACCTGGAACACCGAGCGCGTGCGCTGGCTGGGGGCCTTCAGCCGCACCACCATGTCGCCCACGTTCTGCTCGGTGGCGAAAAGCCCCAGCTCGGCCCCCGTGCGCCGCGACACGCCCTCCACCTCGGGGGTGTGCATCAGGATGTTCTCCACGATGTGCACCTCGCGGTCGGTCTCGGCCAGCGCCGTTCCGCCCGGGGTGAAGTAGTCGAGCACGAAGGCGCCCTCGTCCATCTCCGGGAGGAACCCGGTCCCCACGAAGCGCTGCGCCAGGTAGCCCGCGACCACCAGCGCCACGGCGACGATGAAGAGGCGCCTGGGGTGGCGCAGCACGCGGGTGAGGCCGCGCTCGTAGCCGTCCGTGAGCCGCCGCAGGAAGCGCCCGATCCGCGCGGGGATGCCGCGGATGCCGCGCGCGGGGACCTCGTTCCCGTCTTCCTCCTGCTCCCCCTCCTTGATGATCTGGTCGGCCAGCAGCGGGATCAGCGTGAGCGCCAGCAGCAGCGACACCAGCACCGCCAGCGACAGGGTGATGGAGAGCGCCTTGAAGAACTGCCCCACCACCCCCTCCAGCAGCCCCAGGGGAATGAAGACCACCACGGTGGTGATGGTGGAGGTGGTCACCGGCCAGATCAGCTCGTCCACCGCGTCGCGGATGGCGGCGCGGCGGTCGTGGGTGAAGGCCAGGTGCCGGGCGATGTTCTCGGTCACCACCACGCTGTCGTCGATCACCAGCCCGATGGCGATGGCCATCCCGCCCAGCGACATCAGGTTGAAGGTCTGGTTCAGCAGCCACATCCCCAGCACGCTGATCGCCATGGTGATGGGGATCGACGCCGCGCTGATGGCGGTGATGCGGCCGTGGCGCAGGAAGAGGAGGAGGATCACCACGGCCAGGATGGCCCCGATGATCATGGCGTCGCGCACCGACGCCACCGCCTCCTTCACCAGCACCGACTGGTCGTACACCGGCTTGAGCTTCATCCCGCGCGGGAGGGTGCGCTGCAGCGCGGCCATCTCCTTGGCCACGCTGTCGGCGATGGCCACCGTGTTGCCCCCCACCTGGCGCGAGATGTTGATCAGCGCGGCCGGCTTCCCGTCGCCCGCCACCAGCGTCACGTGATCCTGGGTGCCCATCTGCACCGTGGCCACGTCTCCCACCCGCGTGCCCGGGCGCACCACCACGTTGGCCACGGCTTCGGGCGCGCGCGCCTCCAGGTCGGTGACCACCAGGTACTGCTGGTAGTTCTGCGTCTCGCGCCCCACCGCGGCGGGCTGGATCCCGGCCTGGATGGCCCTGGCCAGCTCGTCGTAGCTGAGCCCCAGCGAGGTCATCCGCACCGGGTCGGCGATCACCTCCAGCTCGCGCACGTCGCTCCCCTGCACCTCCACCCGGCTCACCCCGGGGATGCGCGAGACCACCGGGCGGATCTGGTAGACGCCCGCGTCGTACAGGTCGGTGGTGGACCCGCCGGTGAGGTTGTACGAGAGGATGGGGAACACGGTGGGCGTCAGCCGCTCCACCTGCACCTGCACGCCGGCGGGGAGGTCGGCCTGCACCTGGTTCACCCGCGTCTGGGTGAGCTGCAGGGCGAGCTGCATGTCGGTCTTGGGCGCGAAGTCCACCGAGACCTCCACGCTCCCGCGGATCGAGCGCGAGCGCACCCGGAACACGCCGGGGACGCTGCTCACCGCTTCCTCCAGCGGGCGGGCGATGGCGAACACCACCTGGCGGGCGTTGAGCGAGCTCCCCTGCGCCACCACGGCGATGCGGGGGAAGGTGAGCTCCGGGTAGATGGCCGACGGGAGGCGGAGCGCCGCCCAGATCCCGGCCGCGCTCAGCAGCGCCACCGCCAGGTAGATGAAGCGGCGCTGGCTGGCGAGCGTGTCGACCAGCTTCATGGCGCCCCCCGGCGGATGCGGGCGCCGTCGGCCACGCCGTAGGCGCCGGCCGACACCACCGTCTCGCCGCCGTGCAGCCCGCTGGCGATCACCACCTCGGTCTCGCGGCGCGCCCCCACCGTCACCGGCGTGGCGTGGGCCACCCCCTTGGCGTCCACCACGAACAGCTGGAAGCCGTCGCCGGTGGGGACCACCGCGTCGGCCGGCACCACCACCGCGCCGTGCGTCTGGTCCACCACGATGGTGGCGAACACGTCCTGCCCCACGAAGAGCCGCCCCGCGGGGCGCGAGAGGGCGGCGCGCACCGTCACCGCGCCGTTGGCCGAGTCGATCACCGCGCTCACCCCGGTGACCACGCCGTCGCCCAGCGCGGGCCCCCCGGCCGCGCGCCCGGCGGAGAGGTGCACCGGCTGCCCCGCGCCGATGCGCGAGGCCTGGTCGGGGGGCACGGTGAGCTGCACCTCCAGCCCGCGCGGGTCCACCACCTCCACCAGCGTCTGCGTGGGGTCCGCCTGGGCGTTCATCCGCGCGTTCACGCTGGAGACCACGCCGGAGATCGGCGAGCGCAGCGTGGCCATCGACTGCGTGTGCCGCGCGGCGATCAGCGCCGCGTTGGCGTCGGCCAGCGCGCTGGCGGCGGTCTCGGCGTCCTTGCGCGGGAGGATCCCCGCGTCGGCCAGCCGCCGCGCGCGGTCGTAGGCGGCCTGCGCGGTGGCGCGGGTGACCTCGGTGCGGCGCACCTCGGCGGCGAACACCGTCTGGTCGAGCGACACCAGCGGCTGGCCGGCGGCCACGGCCTGCCCGGTGGAGACGTGGATCGCGACGATGCGCGAGGGCGCCGGCGACGCGAGCTGCGCCACGTGCCCGGCCGACGCGTTCACCAGGCCGAGCGCGGTCACGGTCACCGGGAAGTCCGTCACCTGCGCCACCGCCGTCTGCGCGGTGACGGCGGGGGTGGTGTCCTGGGCCGCGGCGCCGGCGGCGGGGGCGCCCTTCCCGGAGCAGGCGGCCGCCGCGGCGGCGAGGA
>DASYJZ010000676.1:0-3682 GCA_035995965.1 Longimicrobium sp.
AGCGCCTCGGGGACGTCGGGCTCCTCCATGAAGCCGTAGCTCAGCACGATGCGGAAGAACCCCTCCCCCAGCTCCGAGACCTCCACCCGCTCCTCGGGCGCGGTGTGCGGCACCTCCTGCGTCTCCACGCTCAGGAACACCACCGTCTGGTGCAGCACCTGGTAGTGCTTGATCGAGTGCAGCAGCGCGGGGGGCGTGCCCTGGCGGCTCCCGTACATGAACACCGCCGTGCCGGGCACGCGGTGCGGAGGGCTGCGGCGCACGTCGTCGAGGAAGAGCTCGATCGGCAGGGTGCGCTCCTGGAGGTTCTCTGACAGCACCTGCCGCCCCTTCTTCCAGGTGGACATCAGCGTGAACACGATGGCGCCGATCACCAGCGGGAACCAGCCGCCGTGCGGGATCTTGACGATGTTCGCCGCCCAGAAGGCCAGGTCGATGCTCAGGAAGAGCGCCGAGAACGCCAGCGTGGCCAGCAGCGGCCACTTCCAGCGCTCCCGCTCCACCACCCCCATCAGCAGCGTGGTGATCACCATGGTGGTGGTCACCGCCACCCCGTACGCCGCGGCCACGTTGCTCGAGGTCCGGAACCCCAGCACCAGGCCGATGCAGCTCACCATCAGCACCCAGTTCACCCCGGGGATGTAGATCTGCCCCCGCTCGCGCGACGAGGTGTGGGCGATCTCCACCCGCGGCATGTAGCCGAGCTGCACCGCCTGCATGGTGAGCGAGAAGGCGCCGGTGATCAGCGCCTGCGAGGCGATCACCGCGGCCAGCGTGGCGATCACCACCACCGGGTAGAGCGCCCAGGGCGGCACCATGCGGAAGAAGGGGTTGGCCACGGCCGACGGGTCGCGCATCAGCAGCGCCCCCTGCCCGAAGTAGTTCAGCATCAGCGCGGGGAGCACCACCGTGTACCAGGCGGTGCGGATCGGCCGGCGCCCGAAGTGCCCCATGTCGGCGTAGAGCGCCTCGCCGCCGGTGACCACCAGGAACACCGAGCCCAGCACCAGGAAGCCGCTCTTCCCGTTGCGCACGAAGAAGTCGAGCCCCTGCAGCGGGTTCACCGCCGCCAGCACCTGCGGCGCGCGCACGATCTGCATCACCCCCAGCCCGGCGATGGTGACGAACCAGAGCAGGGTGACGGGGCCGAAGATCTTCCCCACCGTGGCGGTGCCGTTGCGCTGCACGGAGAAGAGGCCGACCAGCACGGCGATGGTGATGGGGACGATGTACGGCTGGAAGAGCGGGGTGGCCACCTCGAGCCCTTCCACCGCGCCCAGCACGGAGATCACCGGGGTGATCATTCCGTCGCCGTAGAGCAGCGCGGTGCCGAAGAGGCCCAGCATCACCAGCACCCAGCGCGAGTTGCGGCGCATGGCGCCCACCGGCGTGACCAGCGAGGTCAGCGCCAGGATGCCGCCCTCGCCGCGGTTGTCGGCGCGCAGCACGAACACGGCGTACTTGACGGAGATCACCAGCACCAGCGCCCAGAAGATCAGCGACAGCACGCCCAGCACGTTCGGGGGATCGACGGCGATGCCGTGCGCATGGTGGAAGGACTCGCGCATGGCGTAGAGCACGCTCGTGCCGATGTCGCCGTACACCACGCCCAGGGCGGAGAGCGAGAGGAGCGCCAGGTACCGTCCCCGGGGCTGGCCATCCGCTGTGTGGGGTTCCGTCACGGTCGCCGGAGCGGGTTCAAAACTCGTCGCGCCGCGGGTCCGTCCGGACCCGCGGCGGCTGTGGCCATGCGGCGTTGCAACCGCGGTGCCGCAGGCGGGGCGACAAGCTCGCGACCGTGCGACACCCCGTCAACCGACAACGGCCGTTTCACGCGGAGACGCGGAGGAACGGCGAGAACTTCAACTGCGTTCTCTCCGTTCCTCCGCGTCTCTGCGTGAGACGGCCGTTCGTCAGTCGAACGACGGGCCTTCGTCAGCGGTGGCGGCGAGGCCGCGGATGCCGAGGACGTCCTTCATCTTCGCCTCGATCTCCACCGCCAGGTCGGGGTTCTCCTGCAGGAACGCCTTGGCGTTCTCGCGCCCCTGCCCCAGCCGCACGTCGCCGTAGCTGAACCACGCGCCGGACTTGTTGATCACGTCGTTCTCGACCGCCATGTCCACCACGATCCCGTAGTGGTCGATCCCCACGTTGAACATGATGTCGAACTCGGCCTGCTTGAACGGCGCCGCCACCTTGTTCTTCACGATCTTGACGCGCGTCTTGTTCCCCACCAGCAGCTCCTTGTCCTTGATGCTGCCGATGCGCCGGATGTCGAGGCGCAGGCTCGCGTAGAACTTGAGCGCCCGGCCGCCGGTGGTGGTCTCGGGGCTGCCGAACATCACGCCGATCTTCTCGCGGATCTGGTTGGTGAAGATCACCGTGGTCTGCGAGCGGTTGATGGCGCCGGTGAGCTTGCGCAGCGCCTGGCTCATCAGCCGCGCCTGCAGCCCCACGTGGCTGTCGCCCATCTCCCCCTCGATCTCGGCGCGGGGGACGAGTGCCGCCACCGAGTCGATCACCACCACGTCCAGCGCGCTGGAGCGCACCAGCACCTCGGTGATCTCCAGCGCCTGCTCCCCGGTGTCGGGCTGCGACACCAGCAGGTTGTCCACGTCCACCCCCAGCTTGCGCGCGTACTCGATGTCGAGCGCGTGCTCGGCGTCGATGAACGCGGCGATCCCGCCCGCCTTCTGCGCGTTCGCGATCACGTGCAGGCAGAGCGTGGTCTTGCCGGACGACTCGGGGCCGAAGATCTCGGTGATCCGCCCGCGCGGCACCCCGCCGATGCCGATGGCCGCGTCGAGGTTGATGGCGCCCGTGGGGATCACGCTCACCGGCACCATGGGGCCGTTCACGCCCATCCGCATGATGGACCCCTTCCCGTACGCCTTCTCGATCTGCCCGATGGCCACGTTCAGGGCCTTCTTGCGATCTTCGCCGGTGTCGACCTTGGTGCTGATCATCTCAGGCTGAGCTCTCGTTGGAGGAAGGGTCCGCTGTGGGTCGTCCAGTACCCCGCGGGAGAGGGGCGGTTCCCGAACAACGCCCGAAAGTTTACATCCTCGTCCGGCGCCGCACAAGGGTTTCGTGCGACGCGCGGAAACTTTGCCGCGGCCTCAGGCGGCGAGCCCGGCGGCCGCCCCGCGGAAGGCGGCGACGGCGCGCTCGACCCCGGCGTCGTCCACGTCCAGGTGCGTCACCGCGCGCAGCCGCCGCGGGCCGAACTGCGTCATCCACACCCCGCGCTCCCGCAACCGGGCGACGAGCGGCTCCGGCTGAAGCGCGTCGTCTTCCAGGTCGAGCATCACGATGTTGGTCTGCGGCTTGGGCGCCACCACCCCGGGGACGGAGGCGCACCCGCGGGCCAGCGCGTCGGCGCGGCGGTGGTCCTCCTCCAGCCGCGCCAGGTTGTGGCGGAGCGCGTACAGCCCCGCCGCGGCCAGGATCCCCGCCTGCCGCATCCCCCCGCCCAGCCGGCGGCGAATTCGCCACGCGCGCTCCATCGTCTCGCCCGAGCCGGCCAGGATGGAGCCGACCGGCGCGCCCAGCCCCTTGGAGAGCGCCACCATCACCGTGTCGGCGTGCGCCGCGTAGGCAGCCATCGGCAGCCCGCTGGCGACGGCGGCGTTGGGGAGGCGCGCGCCGTCCAGGTGCACGCGCACGCCCCGCTCCCGGGCCA
>DASYJZ010000677.1:0-7262 GCA_035995965.1 Longimicrobium sp.
AGCCTGCGAGCGGCCGTGCGAAGACCGCCCCAGCGCCGCCGGTTGGAGGTCGCGCAGGCGCCGGGGAATTCAACCTCTCCCGGTACGGGAGAGGTGGCGAGCCTTGGCGAGCCGGAGAGGGCGCTGAGTCGCGGGCGACTCGGAACTCATTCGCAAACCGCTCTAGAGCCGGGATAGGCCTTCGGCCGCCCTTCCTCCGGTCCTTTGGGTATAAGACCATTCTGTTGGCTCAATATCGGATCGCGTCCAGCGGCCGCTGGCCCCGAAGCGGGAGGATCACGCCGGGGTTGAGGATGCCGGCGGGATCGAACGCGTCCTTCACCGCGCGGAAGCAGGCGACGGTTTCCGGGCTCCAGATGATGCCGATCAGGGGCGCGCGGAGGCGGCCGTCGCCGTGCTCGCCGGCCATCGTACCGCCCAGCGCCGCCACGCCCTGGGCCACCTCGTAGACCACGCGCTCCACCTCCTCGCGCCACCCCGGCTTCGCGACGTCGACCAGCGGGTTCACGTGCAGGTTCCCGTCTCCCGCGTGGCCGAAGATGACCGCCGGGAGGCGGTGCTCCGCCAGCACGCGCCGCAGCAGCCGGATGTAGTCCGCCAGCCGCGCCACCGGCACCACCCCGTCCTCGATGAACTGCATCGACACGCGGCCGCCGGCGAGCTTCGCGATCAGCGGGCTGGCGGCGTGCCGCACGTGCCAGAACCGCGCCTGCCGGGCGGGATCCAACGCGAGCGAGACGCGGTCCGCGACGCCGTCCATCTCCCGCTCCACCTCGGCGAGTCGCGCCGCGACTTCCTGGTCCGAATCGCCCTCCATCTCCACGAAGAGGATCGCCTCCAGTCCCTCGCGCAACGGGTAGCCGGGGTCCTCGCCGCCGGAGCGCACCAGGTCGATGAAGGTGCGGTCGATCATCTCGCAGGTGGACGGGCGCAGCGCCAGGATGCGCTCCACCGCGGCGCCCGCGGCCGCCAGGTCGGTGAACTCGAGCAGCGCCAGCCCGCGCCGCGCCGGGACCGGCGCCAGCCGCACGGTGGCGGCGGTGGTGAGCGCCAGCGTGCCCTCGCTCCCCACCAGCAGGTCGACCGCGTCGCCGCTCTCCAGGTACTCCTTCAGCGCGTAGCCGGACGAGTTCTTCCGCACCCGCGGCCACGTCGCCAGCACGGCGTCTCGCACCGGCGCGAGCGCGGCGTCCACCCGCGCCAGGATCTCCGCCAGCCGCGGATGCCGCTCGCCCTCGCCGCGCGCCGTCGCGACCGCGGTCCCGTCCGCCAGCACCACCTCGACCGATTCGACCCAGGCGCGGGTGGAGCCGTAGAGCACCGTGTGCGAACCGCCCGAGTTGTTCGCGATCATCCCGCCGAGGGTGCACACCTCGCCGCTGGAGGGGTCGACGGGAAAGTGGAGCCCGTGGGGCGCGGCGGCGGCGTTGAGCTCGGCCAGCGTGGTCCCCGGCTCGATGCGGGCAGTCTGCCGCTCCGCGTCCACCATCGGGACGGCGCGAAAGTGCGAGACGAGGTCGACGGAGACGCCCCCGCCGACGTTTCCGCCCGGCATCCCCGTCCCCGCGCCGCGCGGGACCAGGGGGATGCGCTCCGCCGCGGCCCAGCGCAGCAGCGCCGCCACGTCCGCCGCGTCGTGGGGCACGGCGACGGCGCGCGGGAGCAGGCTGAGGATCCCCGATGCCTCGGCGAACGGGCGCCGGCCGGCTTCGTCCACCACCAGCTCGCCGCGGAACCCGTCTACGGGGCCCAGCGGCGGGATCGGCTGCGGTGCGGTGCGGCCGCGGATCGGCCAGGCGGCGGCGTCGGCGGGGAGCTCGGGGGCGCGGTGCGGCGGCATGTTCATCTCCCGAAAAGCAGAAGCGCTCCCCGGCGCGGCGGCCGGGGAGCGCTCAATCTACCGGAAGCGACGGGGCTACTCCAACTCGCCCGCGCAGGCGGAGCAGTAGCCGACCACCTCCACCCGGAAGCCCTCGACGCGGAATCCGGCGCCCACCTCGATCTGCGGCAGCGCGGGGGCGGCGCCGGCCACGTCGCGCACCACACCGCAGCGCAGGCAGCGCGAGTGGTAGTGGTCGTCGGTGCGCGCGTCGTAGCGGGCCGAGTCGTCGCCGTAGGTGAGCTTCACGGCCAGCCCGCAGCTAACCAGCGTCTCCAGCGCCTTGTAGACCGTCGCCAGGGAGATGTCGGGGATGTCGCCGCGGACCACGGTGAACACCTCGTCGGCAGACGGGTGCTGGTCGGTGCCGGCCAGGAAGCGGTAGACGGCGGAGCGCTGCTCGGTGCAGCGCTGGCCGTGGGCCTCCAGCGTGCTGCGTAGCAGGGCCTCGCCGGCTTCGGGGCTCGCGGTGATCGGCATCGAGCGGGTCGGGTGGTGGTAACCTGGCGGCAAAGGGCCGCAGCCCTGTCGAAGCTAGGGCTATCGCCATATCGTGTCAACTCTTGACGCCGCCTGCCGGGGCCGGGGCACGCCCCATGCGGGTGCCGGCGCGCAGAGGCGGTCGGGCGCAACCCATCACAGGACGGCGCGGTGAGACGGTTCAGGGCGTTGCTGGCGGCGGTGGCGCTGCCGGGCGCGGCGGCGTGCGGCCAGGCGAAGGCGGACGTGGAGCCGCTCCCGCCGCTGCGCCGCCCCACGCTGGAGGAGCGCGCGGGGCTCCCGCGGCTCGCGGGGCGCTGGCTGTTCACGGGCTTCGAGTACCCGGCGCGCGACACCCTGCGCGTGCGGGAGCAGGTCTACCGGCTGATCCCTCCCGGCGAGTTCGCCATCGCCACCCAGCGGCTGGACTCGGTGGCCGGGCAGTACGTGCGCGACGGCGTGGCCTTCCCCCTCACCGGCGAGGTGCGCCGCGACGGGATCTTCTCCTTCGTGGCGATGGAGCCCGGCGGGGCGGGGCAGTTCGTCGCCGGCCACGTCGTCCGCGACACGCTCTGGATCGAGCTCACCGGCTTCCCCTCGGCCGCGGAGTGGCCGCGGGGCGCGCGCGCCGCGCTGGTGCGCAATCCCAAGGGTCCGCCGTTCGTGCGGCTGCGCGGCTACGTGCCGCCGCCCCCGCCGCCGGTGGACAGCACGCGGAGCCAGGGCGGACAGCCCGCGCCTCCTCCTCCGCCTCCAGCCGCGCCGGTGGGTCCGGTGCAGCCGCGCCCGCGTCCGCAGCCGACTCCCCCGCCGCCTCCGCCGCCCATCCCGGTGGACACCCCGGTGGCGATCCCGCCGCCGCCGATCGACACCGCGCCGGTGGCGCCTCCTTCGCCACCACCCGAGCAGCCGCGGCGCCGCGGCCGCCGCCAGCGCGACACCGCGCAGGTGCCGCCGCCCGCGCCGCCCGCCTTCCCGCAGATGCCACGGGACACGATCCGCTTCCCGCCGCCGCGGTAGCCGAAAGTTCTACGGACTGGTCTCACGCAGAGCCGCGGAGGCGCGGAGGCGCGGAGGCGGAACGGCCGAACGATGGCCGTTTCTTTTCTCAGCGGCTCAGCGGCTCTGCGTGAGATGCCGTTGCCGTTATGCGAGTTCGCGCCAATCAGGATTGGCGAGGCTGGTGAGGACGTGGTCCTGCCAGGCGCCGTCCAGGAAGAGGTAGTCGCGCGCGTACCCCTCCACCGTGAACCCCAGGCGCCGCAGCAGGCCGCCGCTGCGCCGGTTCCAGGGGACGTAGTTCGCCTGGATGCGGTGCATGTTGAGGTCGCCGAAGACGTGCGCGATCCCCGCCGCCAGCCCCTCGTGCATCAGCCCGCACCCCTCGCGGTCCGCGGCGATGCCGTAGCCCAGCGTGCAGTACTGCGCCGCGCCGCGCTGGAACTGCACGAAGTTGATGTTGCCCACCACGCGCACGCCGCCGGGCTTCTCGAACATGAACAGCCGCAGCGACCGCTCGCTGCGGAACTCGGCGAGCGCCGCGTGCGCCTGCGAGCGCCAGAACTCCTCGGTGAAGAAGGCCGGCTCCATGCGCGGCCGCGACCCCGCCAGGTGCGCGCGGTTCTCGGTGAAGTAGCGCACGATCTCCGGCGCGTCGCGCACCTCGGCCAGCCGCAGCACGAGGCGCTCGGTCTCGA
The DNA here is from genome assembly GCA_035995965.1 of Longimicrobium sp. Taxonomy (GTDB): domain Bacteria; phylum Gemmatimonadota; class Gemmatimonadetes; order Longimicrobiales; family Longimicrobiaceae; genus Longimicrobium. The sequence continues at coordinate 4,057 of DASYJZ010000677.1, forward strand.
TCGCCGGGGGAGTGCCGGTCATGGGCGCGGCGGGACGAGGCTGCGGACGGAAGGGCTCATGCGGCCGAACCTACACGCGCATCCCGGGGCCGCAACGCCGAGCGGCGCTCGCGACGGGAACCGGCGCGATGCGGTGCGGGTCAGCCCTCCTCCGGCTCGCCCTCCGCCTGAATGGCGTCCGACGACTTGCCGTAGCGGACGCGGCGTTCACGGACGACGCTCCAGACCACGTCCGGGCGGCGGTAGGCGACCTCGAGGAGCACGCTGGCCGGGCCCTCGGGGTCGCGGCGGCGCTGCTCCCAGTTGCGCAGCGTCCCCACGCTGATCCCCATCAGCTCCGCGAACTGGGGCTGTGACACCCCGAAGCGCTCGCGGATGGCCGCCACGTCCGGGACGCCGTCCTTCTCGGGAAACTCGAAGGTCCGTGACGCTCCGACCTCGCCGCGCAGGATCGCTCCGCCCTCGCGCACGCTCTTGAGCAGCTCGTCGAACAGCTCGTCATTCATGATGGACTCCTCGCTCAAGGCAGACGCAGGGGTGAGAAGAACGATAAAGCTCAACTCGTGCTACGTCAATGGCGTACCAACCCGTAAGACGTCACCCCGAGCGGTGCCGCTGCGCCTGGATCCGAAACGGAACGCTTGGCGGCGCCCGAGGGATCTGAACTTTCCGCGGCGACGACGTCGGCTTCATCGCTGCGACAGGTCTTAGATCCCTCGGCGCCGGCAAGCTTTAGGGTTGATTTGGGTCTGGAGCGGCGGCGCCTTCGGGATGACGTCGTCTAACAATACGCGAAGGCCCCGGGCGTCCTTCGCCCGGGGCCGCGCTGCGCGAACGCCGTCGTCTCTCAGTCGAACTCGAGCGTCCAGCGGTCGGGGAAGGGGCCGTCGAGCGCCACGTGGCCGGCAGAGCCCGGTGCGCGCCGGAGGCCGGGGAGGCGCAGGAGCGACGCGAGGATCTCGGGGATGGTCTCGCAGTTCAGCGCCAGGCCGAAGCACTGGTGCATCCCCCAGCCGAAGTGCAGGTACGAGCGGATGTCGCGGTCGGTGCGGAAGCGCCCCGGCTCGGGGACGCCCGCGGGGTCGAACGAGGCCGCCAGCGTGAGCACGAACATCGTGCTCCCCGCGGCGACCCGGCGCTCGCGCGGGGTGCCGGCGGCGAGCACCGTGTCGCGCGGGCAGAAGCGCGTCATCAGCGGGGTGTGGGGGTTGAAGCGCACCGCCTCCCACGCGTGCTGCCGCACCGCGTCCAGGTCGCCGGCGCGCGCGGCCGCGGCGGCGCCCGCCAGCTCGGCGGGCCGGCGCAGCAGCTCGTCCAGCGCGAGCACGCTGAAGCGCGAGGTGGTGTCCACCGCGCCCACCACCAGCCCGCAGATGTTCCGCCGCACCCAGTCGTCGTCCAGCCACGGCCGCTCGGGGCCCTGCATCGCCAGCATGCGCCCCAGCACGTCGTCCGCGTCCGCCACGCCCGCGGCGCGGCGGCGCGCGAGCTCGCCCGGGAGCCACGCCTCCACCTCGGCGCGCGAGCGCAGCGCGGCCTGCAGCACGAACGGGTCGTCGATGGGGTTGGCGAAGGCCTCCTGGAAGAGGGTGCGCAGCCAGCGCTGCACCGTCGCCGGGTCCGGACCCGGAAAGCCGAAGTAGCGTCCCACCAGCTCCGTCGCCACCGCGCGGGTGAGGCCCTGCACCGCCTCGATGCGGCCGTGCGGGCGCGCCGCGTCCACCAGCCGGGCGGCGGTGTCCCGCGCCAGGGCGCGGACGCGGCCCAGGTCGTCGAAGCGCGCCACCGAGCGCAGCACGGCGTGGTCGCGGTCGTAGGTCGGCCCGCGGTCCATCTCCAGGATGAACGGCCCGCTGATCCGGTCGATGGAGGGGCCGTTGACCTCGTGGATGGTGAAGTCGGTGTCGCGGGTGAGCACCTCCAGCACGTCGGCGTGGCGGCTCACCACCACCCGCTTCCCCAGCTTCAGGATGGGCGCGTCGTGGCGCAGCAGCGCCGAGACGGGGCGCAGCACGGCCCGGCCGCCCAGGGTGGCGGCCACGGCGCGCTTGAGCCGCAGCCCCAGGCCCCCCTGCGAGTTGGGCGACGGCGGCTGCGTGGGGGGCGTGGCGGCGGCGGGCGGAGGAGGCGCGAGAGTGCTCACGGAGATGCCTGTTTTTCGGGGGACGGGGATAGCGGAAGGGAGGTCTGTCATCAAGCATGGGCGGAGGACAGGCCGTCCTCCCGCCTCCGGAGATCATAGCCGCGCTTTCCGTGCGCGACAATCTTTTTCGCGCCAGGCTCCGAGGCCACATCCCCCTTCGGCGGGGAGCGGATGTCCCACCCGGGCCCAGACTGGCCTGGGGCAGTGTCTCTGCCGATGCGCAAACCGCCACGCCACATACGATTGCGGAGACACTGGCGTTTCCGGACGATGTGCGCCATTTTCCACTGTCGCCCCTCATCCTCCTCTCCGGGCGGCGATCCCGCCGATTCGGCACTCCAGGCGCATCCTTCCGGCGAGCCGACCCTCGCCGCCCGCGCCTCGTCCGCTCTTCAGCCGGTCCGCATCCCTCCTTTAGAAGCAGCCGCAGGAGCATCCCATGAGCGACCATCTTCCCTTCCGGCACCCCGGCCCCGATCCCGAGCCGCCGGCGGACGCCCCCGTCGTCGAGACGCCGAACGACGTCCCGCGCGACCTCCACGTAGCGGGCACCCCGGAGGCCGCTGGCGCCGCCCCCGCCGCCGCCCCACCCTCCGAGGCCGATGCGCCCGAAGCGGGCGACGACGCCGGCACCGGCGCGGGCGTGATCCACTTCGACGTCCCGGTCTTCTCCGGAGGCGGGGGCGGAGACGGAGGGGATGACGGTGGCGGCGGCAAAGCGGCGGGATCGGAAGAAGACGCGCGCCGGATCGCCCGCCGGGAGCGCGTGGCGGAGGCGCTGGAGCGCACGCCCGCGCAGGACGTGGCCTCGGCCGCGGCGGACGGGCGCACCTCGCAGTCGTCGCTGCTGACGATGCCGCTGATCGAGGACGGCCACCTCGACGCGCTGCTGAAGCTGCTCGACCAGATCGCGCGCCCCGAGGACGCGGACATCGAGATCAACCCGATCATCCCGTTCGCGCGGCTGCGCACCGTGCACTTCATGCGTCTCCTCGTCCACCACCCCTCGCCGTCGGACGAGGCGCCGATCCCCGAGTACGACGGGGTGCCGCAGGCGTCGGGG
>DASYJZ010000678.1:0-12728 GCA_035995965.1 Longimicrobium sp.
AGGGCCTGCGGCCGCGCCCGGTCCTCGTCCGCCGCGCGCCCGCGGACCCGAATCCGCCGTCGCGCGAGGACACGCTGCGCGCGCTGCACCTGCTCGGCCGCGCCACCTTCGGCGCGCGGCCAGAGGACCTCGCGGAGGTGCTGCGGATCGGGCCCGACGCCTGGCTCGACCGGCAGCTCCACCCCGCGCGCATCGACGACTCCGCGCTCCAGGCGCGGCTCGCGCGCTTCCCGGCGGCGGCGATGAGCGTCGGCGAGCTCCTGGCCGCCTTCCCGCGCCCCGACCCCGCCGCCCGCGCCGGAAGGGACTCGCTGCGCCGCGAACGCGAGGCGAACGCCGGCAGCGCGGCGATGCGCCCGGGAATGGCGCCGGATTCGGGGATGGTGATGCGGCCGGACGGCGCGGCCTTCACCCGAGCGCGGCGGGCGGGTGCCGGGGCGGCGCGTGGTCCGCAGGCGATCCTCTTCGAGCTGGCCGGGGCCAGGCTGCAGCGCGCCGTCTACTCCGACCGGCAGCTCCAGGAGGTGATGACGGACTTCTGGTTCAACCACTTCAACGTCTTCTTCGGCAAGAACCTCGACCGCTACCTCGTCGCCGGCTACGAGCGCGACGCCATCCGCCCGCGCGTGTTCGGCCGCTTCCGCGACCTGCTGGGGGCCACGGCAAAGCACCCTGCCATGCTCGTCTACCTCGACAACGCGCGCAGCATGGTCGCCGACTCCATGCGCCGGTACTCGCCCGCGCCGCGCGGAGGCGTTCGGGGGATGGGACGCCCGAGCGCGTTGCAGGGCGGGTTCGCGCGTGGAAGACCCGGTCCGCTGGCGGCGGCCGACAGCGCGGCGGCGGGTGCGCAGCGCGTCCGCGGGCTCAACGAGAACTACGCACGCGAGCTGATGGAGCTCCACACCCTCGGCGTGGAGGGCGGATACACGCAGCACGACGTGGTCGACGTCGCCCGCGCGCTCACCGGCTGGTCGGTGGACCGGGGGATGGGACGCGGGGACGGGGAGATCGAGCCGCGCTTCGTCTTCCGCCCGCAGCTCCACGACTTCGGGCCGAAGACGATTCTCGGCCACGACTTCCCCGCCGGGCGCGGCCAGGACGAGGGCGAGGCGGTGCTCGACCTGCTGGCGCGCTCGCCCGCCACGGCGCGGCACGTCGCCTACCAGCTCGCCCAGCGCTTCGTCGCGGACGACCCGCCGCCGGCGCTGGTGGAGCGGCTCGCCCAGACCTTCCTGCGCACGGACGGCGACCTGGCGGCGGTGACGCGCGCCCTCTTCACCGCGCCCGAGCTGTACGACGCGCGTTTCCGGGGGACGAAGGTGAAGACGCCGCTGGAGTTCGTCGCCTCGGCGCTGCGGGCGGCGGGGGCGGACGTGGGCCCCTCGCGCGGCCTGCTCCAGGCGCTGCGCCAGCTCGGGCAGGTGCCGTACCTGTCGAGCGCGCCCACCGGCTACCCCGCCACCTCGGTGGAGTGGACGAACAGCGGGGCGATGCTGAACCGGATGAACTTCGCCCTCGCGCTCGCCGCCGGCCGCATCGACGGCGTGACGGTGGACGCGGAGCGCTTCCGCCCGGCCCTGCGCGAGCCGGGGACACCAGCGCGCGTCGCCGCGCTCGCCCGCGCGCTGATGCCCGCCGGCGGCGACCCGCGCCTCCTCGCCACCATCGCCGCCGACCTCGACCGTCAGGGGCAAGGGGATGGTACTGCGGCAGCCGCGCGCGCCCTCGGCCTGCTGCTCGGCTCCCCCGACTTCCAGCGCCGTTAGCACTTGGCACTTGGCACTCAGCACTTGCTTCAACGAGGCCCTCGAATGAATCCAGTCAACCGCCGCGTGTTCCTGAAAGGCGGCGCCATGGCGCTGCTGGCGCTCGCGTCACCGCCCGAGTTCCTGGCGCGGTCGCTGCTGGCGGAGACTCGCGCCGCGGCCCGCCGCAAGACGCTGATCTGCGTCTTCCAGCGCGGCGCCGCGGACGGGCTGAGCATGGTGGTGCCCTTCGGCGACCCCGCCTACTACGCCGCGCGCCGCTCCATCGCGATCGCATCGCCGGCGCGCGGCGGCGCGCTGGACCTGGACGGACACTTCGGCCTGCACCCCGCGCTGCGGCCGCTGATGGAGCTCTACGGGCGCCGCGAGCTGGCCATCGTGCACGCCACCGGCTCTCCCAGCCCCACACGCTCGCACTTCGAGGCGCAGGACATCATGGAGACCGCCTCGCCCGACCGGCGCGCGGCGGACGGGTGGCTGAACCGGGTGCTGCGCGAGACGCCCTGCGCCGAGTGCGGCGGCCGCACCCTGGCCGATCCGCGCGCCCACGCCGCCGACCACGCCGCAGGCCAGCAGCACCTGGCGGACGGGGCCGCGGCGCTGCGCGGCGTGGCGATGGGTGCCGCGCTCCCGCTCAGCCTGCGGGGCGCGGCGCCGTCGCTCGCCATCTCCGACCTGGACCGGTTCGGCGTCGCCGGCGGACGCGACGCCTCCCTGGCCGGCACCTTCGCGGAGATGTACCGCACCGACCATGGCGACCTGGTGAGCGGCGCCGCCGGCGAGGGGCTGGAGGCGGCGGAGCTGCTGAAGCGCATCGACCCCGCGCGCTACCAGCCCGACGCCGCCATCCGCTACCCGCAGACGGAGTTCGGGCGCTCGCTGCGGCAGATCGCGCAGCTGGTGAAGGCCGACGTGGGGGTGGAGGTGGCGTTCGCGGACCTGGGGGGATGGGACACGCACGTGGCGCAGGGCGGCGCCGACGGGCAGCTGGCGCGGCGCCTGGGCGAGCTGGCGCAGGGGCTGCGCGCGCTGCACGACGACCTGGGCGAGCGGATGCGCGACGTGGTGATCCTGACCATGAGCGAGTTCGGCCGCACCGTCGCGGAGAACGGCACCGGCGGCACCGACCACGGCCACGCCAACTGCATGTTCGTGCTGGGCGGCGAGGTGCGCGGCGGCCGCGTGCTGGGCGACTGGCCCGGCCTGGCCCCCGAGCAGCTCAACGAGGGCCGCGACCTGAAGGTGACCACCGACTTCCGCGACGTCTTCGGCGAGGTGGCGCAGTCGCACTTGGGCGCGACGCACCTGGAGCGCATCTTCCCCGGCTTCTCTGTCGATTCCGCCAGGTTCCGCGGCGTCCTCGGCTGACGCAACCGCCGTTTCACGCAGAGACGCAGAGGAACTGAGAGAACTTCAAATCTTTTCTCTCGGTTCCTCTGCGTCTCTGCGTGAAACGGCAGTTCAGTCAGCCGCGGCTTCCGTAAGCAGGTCGACCGGCTTCGCGTCGTCGTCCCGGAACTGCCGCGCGTACAGCCGGGCGTAGAGTCCGCCCTGCGCCAGCAGCTCGCCGTGCGTCCCCTCCTCCACGATCCGCCCTCCGTCCAGCACCAGCAGCCGGTCCGCCCGCCGCACCGTGGAGAGCCGGTGGGCGATGATGAGCGTGGTGCGCCCCTTCAGCAGGTGGTTGAGCGCGTCCTCGATCAGCGCCTCGCTCTCGTTGTCCAGGCTGCTGGTGGCCTCGTCCAGGATCAGCACCGCGGGGTCCTTCAGGATCGCGCGGGCGATGGAGACGCGCTGCCGCTGGCCGCCGGAGAGCTTGATCCCCCGCTCCCCCACCTTGGTGGCGTACCCCTCCTGCATCAGCTGCACGAACTCGTGCGCGTGCGCCGCCCGGGCGGCGGCCTCGACCTCGGCGTCGCTGGCGTCGGGATTCCCGTACGCGATGTTCTCGCGCACCGACGAGCTGAACAGCAGCGTCTCCTGCGGCACCAGCCCCACCGCGCTGCGCAACTCGGCGATGCGCGTCTCGCGCACGTCGATGCCGTCCACGCGGATGCTCCCCTGCTGCACGTCCCAGAAGCGGGGGATCAGCGCGGCCAGCGTGGTCTTTCCCGCGCCCGAGGGACCCACCAGCGCCACCGTCTCCCCCGGCTCGATCCGCAGCGACACGCCGCGCAGCACCCACTCCGGCGTGGCGGTCGATGCCACTCCGCCCTCCAGCGGCGCGGCGCCCAGCATGCGCAGGAACGCCATCGCCACCTCGCCCCCGCCGACGCTCACCGAGGGGAGCTCGGTGGCCTTCTCGTAGCGGAACCACACGTCGTCGAACGCCACGCCGCCGCGCACCGGCTTGGGGAGCGCCAGCGGATGGTCGGCGTCGCGCAGCTTCGGGCGCGCGTTCAGGATCTCGAACACGCGCCCGGCGGCGCCGGTGGCCTCCTGGTACATGCTCCAGAGCTGCCCGATCCCGCCCACGGAGTTCGCCGCCTGCCCCGCGTAGAGGAGGAAGCTCACCAGCGTGCCGACCGTGAGCGTCCCCGCCAGCACCATCCGCCCGCCCATCCACAGCACCAGCACCGACGCGCTGAGCGTGGTGAAGCCGATGGCCGCGTAGAAGATCCCGCGCGTGACCGCGCGCCGGAGCGCCACCGCCACGGCGCCGTCCATCCGCGCCCCGTAGCGCGCGCGCTCGAAGTCCTCGCGCACGAAGCTCTGCACCACGCGGATCTGCGAGAACGCCTCCTCCGCCACCGCCGTGGCCTCGGCGATCTGGTCCATCACCCCCAGCGAGGTCTTCTTCAGCCGCTCCCCCAGGTACCACGAGCTGCCGACCACGATGGGGACCACGCTCATGGTCACCAGCGTGAGCAGCGGCTGCTTGAGGAAGAGGATGACGACCACCGCGATGAGCGTCAGCGAGAGCCGGAACAGCTCCGTGATGTTCATGGTGAGCACCGACTGCAGCATCTGCACGTCGGCGCCCAGGCGGCTGGTGAGCTCGCCCGTGCGGCGGTCGGCGAAGAAGGCGGGGGGAAGGGTGAGCAGGTGGCCGAAGAGGTCCTTGCGTAGCTTGGCGATCACGCGCTCGCCGGTGGCCGAGAGCAGGTAGCTCTGCACGAACGACGCGGCCGCCTGCAGGATCACCAGCCCCAGCATGATCAGGGCGATGCGGTCCAGCGCCCGCGGGTTCCCGCGCATGAACGCCCCGTCGAAGATCTTGCCGACGATATACGGGAACGCCAGCCCCAGCGCCGCGCTCACCAGCAGCATCGCCGTAGCGACAGCGACGGCCCCGGCGTGTGGCCGGAGCCGCGGCAGGAGCTGGCGGATCTGCCCGCCCTGCAGCTTCTGCCAGAAGGTGGGCTTCGGCGCCGCCGGCTCGGGAGCGGCGGGTGCGTCCAACGGGGCTACGGGCTGGTCCATGCGGCTTGGCGGGGCGTGGGCGGCATTCCTTATCTGCCGAAACGGGCAGCGAGTGGAATATAACCCCCGGCCTCGGGCTCTTACCAACCCGCGGTACAAAAGAGCCGGAACCCGCCCCAGCCTGAGCTTCGCGACCCTCCATACCGTTCGAAGGCACGCCACTCCGCGACCTGCGGGAGTGGCGTTTTTCATTCGTGCTCGCAATCGCGCTGGCCGGCTCTGATCAGGAAGGGGGACTCGGCCGCCCGGAGCGACCGTCGTCCAGCGGGATCTCCGCGCGCACGCTCGTGCCGCCGCCGGCGGTGCTGGCGACCTCCACGCGGCCGCCGATGTAGCCGGCGCGCTCCTGCATGCCGAAGAGGCCCAGCCCGCCGCCGTCGGTGGACATCGCGTGGGCGGGGTCGAAGCCGCGGCCGTCGTCCTCCACCGCCACCACCAGGCGGTCGCCCTCGTGCGCGATGCGGACGTCGGCGCGGGTGGCGTGCGCGTGGCGCATCACGTTCGAGAGTGCCTCCTGCACGATGCGGTAGGTGGCGAGCTCCGCCTCGGGCGGCAGGTCGCCGGTCACGTCCTCGGCGCGCACGCTCACCGCCACCCCGCCGATCTCCTCCAGCGACCGCGCGAGGGCCTCGATCGCGGGCACCAGCCCCAACTCGTCCAGCGCGGGCGGGCGCAGGCCGCGGGAGAAGCGGCGGATCCCCTCCAGCGCGTGCGACACCTGGTCGCGCATGTCCTCCAGCAGCGGCTCCATCGCCGCGGGGTCGCGGCTGTTGCGCACCACCCGGATGCGGATCAGCAGCGCCGCGAGCATCTGCGCCGTCTCGTCGTGCAGCTCGCGGGCGATGCGCTTGCGCTCCTCCTCCGCCGCGGTGAGGGCGCGCGCCGCCACCTCGCGCAGCCGGGCGCGGTAGGCGGCGGCGGTGTCGAGCATGGCGTTGAAGGTGGCGCGCAGCCGGTCCAGCTCGCGGTCCGCCACCGGCGACACGGGCGCGCGCCGGTCCAGCTCGCCGCGCTGCACGCGCGCCGCGGTGCGCTCCAGCTCGTCCAGCGGGCGCAGCGCCACGCGCAGGATCACCGCGTTCACCAGCAGCGTCACGCCCACGCCGATCAGCGCCAGCAGCCCCGCCACCTCGAACCACGAGCGTGCCGGCTCCTGCCGCACGAAGGCCGCGGTCACCATGCTGCCGAACAGGGTGCCCACCAGCACGAGCGCCGCGTTGGCGATCAGGATCTTGTAGTAGAGCGGCATGCGGAGCAGCGCCCGCACCCCGCGCGGGATGCGCGACGGCGGCTCCGCGGGCGCGGCGGGCCCATCCGTCACGGGAGCGTCGGTCGGCATGCGCGCGGGCGTGCGGGGACGTGCGGAGCGGGTCGGACGCGGAAGATACGAACGGCGCGGGACGGCGGACAGGCGGCGCGAAGCCCCGCGATGGGCGATTCAGCCGTCCCAGTGCCTCAGCCGCTCGTAACCACGGGAAGGCTCTCCTTCCCGGCGAGCAGCGCGACGATGTGCTCCAGCCAGCGCTGGTCCGTGTCGTCGAACGCGGCGAGGAGGGTGCTGTCGACGTCGAGCACGGCGATCAGCTCGCCGCGCGCGTCCAGCACCGGCACCACGATCTCCGACGCGGAGGCCGCGTCGCAGGCGATGTGTCCCGAGAAATCGTTCACGTCGTCGACGACGAGGGTCTCGCGCCGCGACGCGCAGGCGCCCACCACGCCGCGCCCGAACTCGATCTCCAGGCACCCCATCGTCCCCTGGTACGGCCCCACCAGCAGCCGCGCCGGTCCCACGCGCCGGTAGAAGCCGGTCCAGAAGTAGTAGGGGAAGGCGTTGTGGAGGAGGCAGACCATCGTGGCCATGCTCGCCAGCAGGTCGCGCTCCGGCCCGATCGCCGCCTCCACGTGGGCCGCGACCTCGCGGTAGCGCTCGTCCTTCGCCGCAGCGTCCATCCGCAGCTCGCCCGTCTTCTCCGCCACCAGCGTCGTTTCGGCCATCCGCCGCTCTCTATTCCGGATTCACGTCTCTCGGACCGCGACGGATACACCCGCCGCGCGCAACCGCTCCGCACCGTTCGGCCCAGCGCGTGTAAACATTGCACTCCGCACAAAGCGCCGTAGCTTTCTGGCAGAGAACCTCCCTTTTCTCCGCCAGACCATCCCATGTACCTGGTCTTCCTCGACGGCTCCGGCAACACGGGGCTGAACCTCTCGCACCCCACCAGCACCGTCTACCTGCTGATGGCGCTCGCCGTGCGCGACCGCGCCGCCCGGGGGCTGGAAGATGCGATGACCGCGGTCCTCGAGCGCCGCTTCGGCGCGGCGAGCCGGGCACCGAGGTTCGAGTGCAAGGGCAGCGACCTGTACCGCGGCGAAGGCCCGTGCGCCGCGCTGCCGCCGGCGGAGCGCGTCGCGATCTACGCCGAGCTGATGGGGTTGCTCGCGAGCCACGGCGCGGAGCTGATCTGGGTCGCGATCGACAAGCCCCGGCTCGCCGCCAGGTACCCGCACCCGATGCACCCGCACAAGCTCGCCTTCATCTATCTGGCCGAGGAAGTCGAGCGGTTCCTCCGCCGCAGGCGCGAGTTCGGCCTGCTCGTCTCGGACGAGGAGAAGGAGGTGGAGCAGCAGCTGATGGAGGACCTGTCGCGCTACAAGGAAACAGGCACGTCCTTCGGCTATCGCGCCGAGGACCTGCGCCACGTCGTCGACAACGTCCACTGGGTGAAATCGCACAACAGCAGGCTGCTGCAGCTCTCCGACTGCTGCGCGTACCTCTGCCAGCGCTATCACCGGGACCGCGGAAAGACGTCGGCGACCGCACGGGCGGTGCAGGAGCTGTGGGAGGGCGTGGTGGAGCGGGTGTGGCGCGGCAGGGTGTGGCCGACCGGGTAGAAAACACGTGCGCGGCCGAGGCGAGTTTCAGAAACTCGCGGGAGCTCCGCTGCTGCGGTGCCCGCTCTCGGCCGCGCCCATCACGTCTGCATTCAAGCTAAAACCCCACGTCCAGTACGTCAAGTCCCTTCTTCCTCGGCCGCAGTCGTCGGTGCGTCCACACTCGCGACAGCCGGCTCCCCGGCCTCCGCGAGCTGCCGGAAGCGGCGCAGGTCGCCGCGGATCATGTCGCGGGGCGCGTCGTGGAAGGCGCTGGCAATGGCGTCGCCGATCACGCCGCCGGGCGGGTCGAACTCCACGAAGTAGCGCACCTCGGTCTGCCCGCCGTCGTTCGCGGCGGGGAGGAACTGCACCCAGCCGCGGTTCGGCAGCTCGGCGCCGGGGAGCGACTCCCACGCGATCAGCTCGCCGGGGCGGTCCTCCACCACCTCGCTCTCCCAGCTCCACGAGCGTCCCATCGGCCCGGTGGCGGTCCAGCGCGAGCGGGTCTCGTCCAGCACCTCCACGCGCGAGATGCGGTCCATGTAGCGCGGCGCGCGCTCGAAGTCTCGCCACAGCGCGTAAACCTCGTCCGCCGGGCGGCTGACGGTGACGGAGGCACTCACGCTCACCCCCGGTTCGTTCTCCGCCGCCACCACGCCGTGCTCCGAGGCGCCGCCCGCGGTGTCCATCTCCAGCGCGTCGTAGACGAAGCAGTGCCCCGTCGCGCCGCGGTGCACCAGCGCCGCGCCCGCCAGCCCCAGCAGCGCGCCGCCGATCCCCCTCTGCCGCGCGCCGAGCACCGCGAGCCCCGCGCCGCCCAGCAGCGACGCGAGCCGCTCGCCCTTCCCCACGTTCACGCCGGCCCCCAGGCGGAGCCGCTCAGCGATCTCGGTCACGTTCGTTCCCCCCCGCGTCTTGGCCAATGGATCGACCGCTCCAGGCGTGCAAGGAGCGCGCCCCCCGCCTCCTCGTCCGCCCGCCGTCAGGCGCTCACCACCCCCGCCGGCGCGGCCGCCGCCGGCACCTCCGCCCACCCTCCCGGCTCCGGCTCCGCCAGCGCGGCCGCGGTGGTGCAGACCAGGGTGATCCACACCACGTCCGCGATGAAGAGGTGGACGAGCTGCATCCAGACGGGCGCGAGCAGCATCACGTTGAACGCCCCCACCAGCACCTGCGCGGCGAAGAGGGCCACGAGCCGGCGCGAGAGGCGCGCGGTCATGGGCCCCGGGCGCAGCCGGCGGACGACGAGCCCCGCCAGCACCACGTACAGCGCCGTCGCGATGGCGACTAGGGGGTGTACCACCCGCAGCCGCTCCAGGAAGGTGGCCGCGGCGGCTTCGCCGAGTCCCACCGCCGCCTTCGGGTAGAGCGTGTCGCCGAGCGCGGTGATGGCGCCGGTGACGGCGACGGCGAGGGTTGCGGCCACCGCGGCGAACATCAGCCACGCGGCCGCGCTCTGGCCACGGAGGCGCACCCGGGGCCACCCCGACGCCCACCACGCCGCCAGCGTCAGCGAGCCCAGCAGCATGAAGGTGTTCACCAGGTGCAGCGCCATCCACCAGACCCGGCTGGCGGAGCGGTTGTCGGCCACCAGGTCGAGCTTCACCAGCGCCGCGCCGACCAGCGCCTCGGTGACCAGGAAGAAGGCGGAGAGCCCCGCCCCCGTGCGCACCGGGCTCCGGGGCGGATGCAGCCGCCAGGCGAGGACGACCAGCGCGAGCACCATGAAGCCGTCCGCCCCGGTCATCAGCCGGTGCGTGAACTCGATCAGCGTCTGGACGGAGGGCGATGGCGGGATGACCTGGCCGTTGCAGCGCGGCCAGTGGTTGCCGCACCCCGCGCCCGCCCCGGTGGCGCGCACCACGGCGCCCCAGAGCACCACGGCCACGTTCCACGCGAGCACGGCCCAGGCGTAGCGGGCGAAGGCGGAGGTCCGGTGCGTCTGCTGCACTCTGGGGAACGCGCGTTGCGATGGTGACCGGGAGACGAGCTCCCGGCGGGAGGATACCGACCCCTGCGGCGGCCACGCAAGTGCTTGGATCCGAAGACGTTCACGTACGGGCGCGGGCGCCTCCGCCGCCCTGTCGCAGTCCGGACCGGCGAACGCCTCGCGGGGTGGCGGAGGCGCGCTCGCCGGTTATATTTGCACGCTTCCAGACGGCCGCGCGGCTCGCGCGTGCCCGCACCGACCCGCTGAAGGACCGATGCACCAAGCCACGACGCGCTACGCGGCCGACCCTGCGGCCGTCCGCGAGGCGCTCGACACGCCGCTGACCACCGCCACGCACCGCGCCGGCATCGCCGCCGCGGCGCGCGGCGGGCAGGGCGGACTGCGCCAGCGCCTGCGCGACTACGTAACGCTCACCAAGCCGCGCATCATCTCCCTGCTGCTGGTGACCACCTGGGCCCCGATGGTGATTGCGCTGCGCGGCCTCCCCGCGGCGTCGACGCTGCTGTGGACGATGCTGGGCGGCTATTTGATGGCGGGCGGCGCGAACGCGATCAACATGTACATGGATCGCGACCTCGACGCGCGCATGCCGCGCACGGCGCTCCGGCCCATCCCCAGCGGGCGCATGTCGCCGCTGCACGTGCTCGGCTTCGGCGTCACGCTGGGCGCGGCGGCGTTCGCGGTGTTCGCGCTGCTCCTGAACCTGCTCTCCGCCGTCCTGGCGCTGGCGGGGCTGCTCTACTACGTGTTCGTCTACACCCGCTGGCTCAAGCGCACGTCGCCGCAGAACATCGTGATCGGCGGGGCTGCGGGCGCGTTCCCGCCGCTGGTGGGATGGGCGGCGGCCACGGGAGAGGTGTCGCTCACGGGCATCTACCTCTTCCTGATCGTGTTCTTCTGGACGCCGCCGCACTTCTGGGCGCTGGCGCTGGTGAAGCAGAAGGACTACGGCCGCGCGGGGGTGCCCATGGCTCCCAACGTGTGGGGCGAGCGCGAGACCATGCGGCAGATGCTGATCTACACCGCGCTGCTGGTGCCGGTGACGCTGGCGCCGGTGACCTACGGCGGCCTGGGCCCCGTCTACGGCGCCGCGGCGGCGCTGCTGGGCGGGTGGTTCATGTGGGGCGTGGTGAAGGTGGTGCGCGCGAAGAGCTACACGCAGCCCGCCTGGGCGCTCTACCGCAGCTCGCTGCTGTACCTGGCGCTCCTCTTCGCGGCGATGGCGGTGGACGGGCTGGCCCCGTTCGCGCGCGCGGGCGCCGAGCCCATCATCCTCCGCCATCCGGACGTGGTGGCCGCGGTGGTCCGGTGAGCCAGGACACGCTGGCGGTCCACGCCGGGCACCCCGAGGGGCACGAGGGCTACGTCCTCCTCCTCTACCGCCCCGACAGCGAGGGCCGCGTCCGCTGGCGCGAGTGGTCGTCGGACGACTACGTGGGCCCGCCGCGCGAGGGCTCCTCGAGCATCGAGGAGATCGTGGGCCGCGTGGTGCAGTGGGGGCGAGACGGGTGGACGCTGAACGAGTCGGTGCACATGGTCACCACCTGGCTCGGCGCGCCCTGAACGCAGTACCGGCACGATCCTCCGAACGGTCCCCCGTCGTTCTTCACCGGCCCGCGACACGCCGCGGCCGGTCCCGCCGCAGAGAGCACCCCATGAGCGTGGCAGCCCCCGCCGAGAAGCACTCTCGTCCCACCGCCGCACCCGACGCCCGCTGGGACGAGGCGGCGGACGAGCATCGCGCCGCCCTCGCTGCGTTCCTGGAAATCGCGGAGGGGCTGAGGGACGACGCCTGGAGCTCGCCGTGGGGGCCGGGCAAGTGGACGCGTGCGCAGGTGGCCGAGCACCTGGCGCTCACCTACGAGATCGCGATCCGCGAGCTCACCACCGGGGAGGGGCTCCGGGTGCGCGTGACCGGCGTGCGGCAGCGGCTGCTGCGCTGGATCCTGATGCCGCACATCCTCTTCCACCGCTCGCTCCCCGTGCGGGTGACGGCACCGCGCGAGGTGCGCCCCCCGGAAGCGACGGCGCCGCGCGCTGCGATCCTGCGGCGGCTGCGCGAGCTGGCGGTGCGCTGGGAAGCGGAGATGGAGCGCGCGATCCGCGCCGGGGGCGGCGGGCTGACGCACCCCTATTTCGGCACCATCCCGCCGGTGAAGGCGATGCGGTTCATGGCCATCCACATCGAGCACCACACCCGGCAGGTCGCGACGGCCAAGTAACAGAGAACTGCGGTTGACGGGTTCAGCGCCCGCGCCGGCCCCGGCGGCCACGCACCGGCGAAGGCTCGGGCTGCGGAGGCGACGGCGGCGCGGGCGGGAGCCGGACCGCGCCGAGCGCGACGGGGGGGAGCGTGACGTCCGTCTTCGCGAAGGGCTCCCAGCGCGCCAGGAAGACGGCCGTCAGCTCGCGCCAGTAGTTCGGCATCCCGGGGATCGGCCGCTCGTCGTAGGGCCGCCCGGTCTCCAGCGTCACGTGCGGGACGCGGGGGACCAGGCGCAGCACGGCGACCTCCATCCCCGACGCCGACTCGGTGTCGGGGAGGTAGACGTGGCCGGGGTCGTTCGAGTCCGCGCCGTACGTCTCCAGCACCAGCTCGGCGGCGACCTGGTGGAAGACGGGGAGGTCGCGCGAAGCCACGGCGTAGTCTGCCGCGCGGGCGGACGGGCGCCCCAGCCCGTCGACGCGGTTGTGCCAGGAGGTCAGCGTCG
>DASYJZ010000679.1:0-6474 GCA_035995965.1 Longimicrobium sp.
GGGCGGCGTGCGGGATGCACGCCGCCCCCGTTACTATTCGCCCGCTCGCGGAACCTGGCGATGCCAACCCAAGAGCGGCGGTTCGACTGGCCCTGGCACTTTAGCACTTGGCACTTAGCACTTGGCACTTTCCGTTGATCGAACTCGACCACCTCACGAAAACCTACGGCGACCTCGTGGCCGTCCAGAACCTCTCGCTCCGCGTGGCGGAAGGAGAGGTCTACGCGCTGCTGGGGGCCAACGGCGCGGGGAAGACCACGGCGCTGCGCTGCCTGGCCACGCTGCTGCGGCCCACCTCGGGCACGGCGCGCATCGCGGGGTTCGACGCGGTGCGCGAGCCGCTGGAGGTGCGGCGCCGGGTCGGGTTCCTGGCGGCGTCGATGGGGCTGTACCAGCGGCTCAGCGCCCGCGAGCTGCTGCGCTACTTCGCCAACCTCAACGGGCTCCAGGGCGCGGCGGCCGAGGCGCGCATCGACGAGATGGTGGAGGCATTCGACCTGGGGGAGTTCTCCGAGCGGCTCTGCGGCAAGCTCTCCACCGGCCAGCGGCAGCGCGTCTCCATCGCCCGCGCCGTGGTGCACGACCCGCCCGCGCTGGTGCTCGACGAGCCCACGCTGGGGCTCGACGTGCTCAGCAGCGAGGCCATCTTCCGCTTCGTGGAGAGCGCCCGGGCCCGCGGCCGCGCGGTCATCTTCTCCACCCACCAGATGAGCGAGGTGGAGCTGCTGGCCGACCGCGTGGGGGTGATCGCCGGCGGGCGGCTGGCGGCCGAGGGGACGGTCGACGAGATCGTGGCCGCGGCGGGGGAGCCGAACCTGGCGCGCGCCTTCCTGCGCATCGTGCGGGAGGCCGCGTGAGGTGGAGCGTCGTGCGCACCGTGCTGGCGAAGGAGTTGAAGGAGACGCTCCGCGACCGCCGCACGCTGTTCATGATGATCGTCATCCCCACCCTGCTCTACCCGGCGCTGATGGTGCTGGTGGAGCAGCTCACCCTCTTCGGCCAGCGGCGGCTGAGCGAGCGCCCCGCCGCGGTCGCCGTCGCCGGGGCGGACCCGGCGACCATCGCCTTCCTCCGCCGCGACACCGCCCTGCGCCTCCTCCCCGCGGAGAGCGCCACCGTCCGCGCCGTCCGCGCGCACCGCGCCGAGGCCGCCGTCGTGGTCTCCCCCGCCCCGGCGGACACGTCGGGCACGCGGAAGGTGCGGGTGCTCTACGACGAGTCCGACGACCGCTCGCAGCGCGCGAACGGGCTGGTCCGCCGCAGGCTGGAGGCGTGGAAGGACACGCTGCTGGCGCGGCGGCTGGCGGGCGCAGGGCTCCCGCCGGGGTTCGCGACGCCGCTGGCGGTGGCCGACTCGTCCGTCGCCACGGCGGAGGAGACGGGGGCGTATGCGCTCGGCCGCTTCCTCCCGGTGCTGCTGATCCTGATGACGCTGCTGGGCGCCTTCTACCCCGCCATCGACCTGGCCGCGGGGGAGAAGGAGCGCGGCACGCTGGAAACGCTGCTCACCGCGCCGGTCCCGGCGCGCGAGATCGTGGCGGGGAAGTTCGCCGCGGTGGCGCTGATCGGCATCGCGGCGGCCGCGGCGAACCTGCTCAGCATGCTGCTCACCTTCCAGAGCGGCGTGTTCAAGTTCGCCAGGGCGGCCGACATCAAGTTCACCCTGCCGTGGAGCACGGCGCTGCTGGTGCTGGTCGGCCTGGTCCCGCTCGCGGTGCTCTTCTCCGCGCTCTTCCTGGGAATCGCGGTGCGCTCGCAGAGCTTCAAGGAGGCGCAGAACGCGCTGACCCCGGTGCAGCTCGCCAGCACGCTCCCCATCCTGGTCATCACCCTGCCGGGGATCGACTTCAACGCGGCGCTCGCGGCCGTGCCGGTGGTGGGGATCGCGATGATGTTCCGCGCGCTGATGTCGGGGAGCGCGCCGCTGGTCCCCTGCCTGGTCGCCTTCGGCAGCACGGTGCTCTACGCCGCGCTCGCGCTGCACTTTGCCGCCGCGGCGTTCGGGCGCGAGGACGTGCTCTTCGGCGGAGGCGCGGGCGCGGCGGCGAAGGGGGGATGGCGCGAGCGGATGGCGGCGTGGCGCGCCGGCCCGCGCCGCGTGCCGCTGGCGGCCGAGTCCCTCGCGTTCGTCGCCGCCGTCGCGCTCCTCTACTTCCACCTGGGGACGGCGCTGCAGGCGCGCTTCGGCGAGCGCGGGCTGCTGCTGAGCGAGTGGGGGCTCCTCTTCGTCCCCGCGGTCCTGTTCGCAACGGCGGGACCCTTCGACGCGCGGCGTACACTGGGGATCCGGCGGCCGACGGCGCGGGGGCTGGTAGCGGCGCTGGTGATCGCGCTGGCGGGGATCCCGCTGGGGTGGGCGATCGGCTGGGCTCAGCTCCAGTTCCTGCACGTGCCGAAGGAGCTCTTCGGCGCGCTGGAGAAGCTGGTGACCGCGACGGATCTGCCTCGCTTCCTCTGGCTGCTGCTGCTGGTGGCGGTGACCCCGGCGGTGTGCGAGGAGGTGGTGTTCCGCGGCGTGCTCTTCCAGGGGCTGGCGCGCGAGGAGCGGATGTGGCGGACTGTGGCTCTGAGCGCGCTGGTCTTCGGCGCCTTCCACCTCTCCGGCGAGACGGCCATCCGCTTCCTTCCCACGGCGTGGATCGGCGTGCTGATGGGGATCGTGGTCTGGCGGACGCGGTCGATCTTCAGCAGCATGCTGATGCACTTCGTCAACAACGGCTTCGCGGTGGTGGTGGTCTCGCGCCCCGAGGTGCGCCGCGCGCTGCTGAGCGGAACCGGCGAGCCGAACTGGTGGCTGGTGGCGCTCGCGCCTCTTGCGCTGGCGGCGGGGCTGTGGCTTCTTCCCCGGCGGACGGCGGAGGACGAGTGAGGGTGCGCGTCCGCCGGCGCCACAACGGTGTCATCCTGAGGCGCGGTCCCGCCTGCTTCTGCCTCCGCGCAAGCGACGGCAGCGCCGTGAGGATCTAACCGCCGCCGCCACGTGGCCCGGGGCGGAAGCCGCCGCGAACTCCGCCAGCGCCGAACGTCGATCGATTCCATTCAGCGGCCGCGCATGGACGACCTGGGACTTCAGACACCGGTGACACGATGAGCCAGATGGTTGCCTGCGTGGTGCTGATCCGCTCCGTGCCCGGAGACGTGCCTGCGCTCGCACGCCGCATCGCGGGGATCGACGGCGTCACGGAGGTCTACTCCGTTTCGGGCGAGTACGACCTGATCGCCATCGTCCGCGTGCGGGAGTACGAGCGCATCGCCGAGATCGTGACCGAGGAGATCGCGCAGATCCAGGGGATCGAGCGCACCAACACGCTCACCGCGTTCCGCGTCTACTCCAAGCAGGATCTCGGCGCCGCCTGGGACATGTTCGACTGAGCTGCCATCGGCAGCGGGCCGTCCCGTGAAAGTGGGTCCGTCTCAGTAGCGGATGCGCCGCGCGTTCCACACTGAGCCGTCGCTCAGATTCCGTGTCCGGTGCTCGTACGTGCTCAATGATTCCAGGACGGATGCGTCATCGTCGCCGTCGGCGTAGTGCCAGGTCAGCGTGTCACTGTGGATGCTCCATGAGCCGTACATCCGTCTTCCGCTGTTCCACACGCAGGTCATCCGGCCGTCCGCATAGTAGGTGAACACGCTGTTCTCGTCTCGCCACGTGCCCACGAGCATGGCTGCGTCGCGCCGATCATGCTCCTCCGGGCTCATGCTCAGGGGGGCGGCAGGGGCGGGGCTGGGTGCCATCACGGCGCGCTGCGTCGTGCCGGGTGCGCCCTGCGCCTGTTGCTGCTCGACGATGGCGGCTACAATGGCCGCCGTGGTTGCCAGGGTGGCGAACGGAGGCGCGAGAATGTGATTGTCCCGCCCCAAGCGGATGTCGTGGAGCGAGCCGTTCCTCAGCTCCACGACCAGCTCGAGCCAAAGCATGCCGCCACCGAACGCGCTTCTGCCGTACAGCACGATAGGAACGTCCCATCCGTTGTCTATTCGCTGCACCTCGCCGAGCGTGAGGTCCTGGTACTCGGCGGTCGGCCACGCGAGATTGTAGATCGTGCCCGCGATGGAGCTGACGATCCCCCGCGCCTCGCGCTCGCTCCGCTGGGCGGACAGGGGCGCGGACCCGATCGCCAGCCACGCGAGCGCCACGAGCACGGCGATTCGCAACCTTCGGCGGACGTGCCGCGATCCGGCCGGGAGGTAGATGCGTCGGTCGCGGGGATGGTGGGAGATCGGAGTGAACTGCGAATGGAGCGCCATGTTTCCTCCTGCTCGATGATATCCTGCCGCCGGACCGGTCCACCCGTAACGCTTGTCGTGCCGCAGGAAAGGTCAGTATGAACCGCTTGCAGAGTATGCGACGCGGAAGACGCGAAGTAAACCAAACTTTTGACGTCGCCTACTGAGCCTGGACCATACCTTAATAGACCTAGAGGAGCGAGACGCCGTCACCCGGATGGGGTGGAGTCGAACTCCAACAAGCACTCGCCCTCAGGACCTGAAGAGAACCAGGGCGTGGCAACGCCTGGTCGCGTCCGGTGAAGCTTCAGAACCGGGACAAGGCTGGACGGGAGGCTTTACCCGCCGGCCGAAGTGGCGTAGTTTCATAGCGTTCCAGAATCCACTCGGCTGTACCGCGCCCCCCGCCCGGCGGGGCGCGCATCGCTTTTCAACCCCCGGGTTCCATGCTCCCAGTCCTGTTCAGAATCGGCGGATTCACGGTCACGTCGTTCGGCGTGATGATCGCGCTCTCGTTCGTGGTGGGCGGCTGGGTGCTCGCGCGCGAGCTGAAGTACCGCGGCCAGGATCCCGAGCACGCCTGGGACCTGTGCGGCTACGCGGCGATCTTCGGCATCCTGGGCGCGAAGATCTACTATCTCATCCTCCACTGGCCCGAGACCGCGGCCAACCCCGGGCACGCCATCCTCAGCCGCTCGGGGCTGGTGTGGTACGGGGGATTCATCCTGGCCGCCCTCGCGGTGCTCTTCCGGCTGCACCGGCTGAAGCTGCCGATCCCCACCTTCGCCGACGCCTGCGCTCCCACGCTGGCGGCCGGCTATGCGATCGGGCGCATCGGCTGCTTCCTGGTGGGCGACGACTATGGCTCTCCGTCGACCCTCCCTTGGGCCATCGCGTTCCCCAACGGCGCGCCGCCGTCCACCGCCGGCAACCTGCGCGCGTTCGGCGAGCACATCCCCGCGAGCGTCCCCGACGGCACGGTGATGGCGGTGCACCCCACGCAGCTCTACGAGACGGCCATGTCGCTGGCGATCCTCTTCATCCTCTGGAAGCTGCGGCCGAAGGTGACCACGCCCGGCGCGCTCTTCTGCATCTGGCTGGCGCTGGCAGGGATCGAGCGCTTCGTGGTGGAGATCTTCCGCGCCAAGGACGACCGGCTGCTGGGCGCCTTCTCGGTGGCGCAGCTCATCAGCGTGCTGATCCTGATCGTCGGCGTGGCGGGCTACACCATCCTCACCCGGCGCGCGGCGCGGCACCCCGCGCCCGCGCACGCCCCGGCGTGACCCGGCCGCGCGCGTGAACCGGCGCCGCTTCCTGGCGGCGCTGGGCGCCGGCGGCACCGCGCTGGCCGGCTACGCGCGCTTCGGCGAGCCAAATCGGCTGGAACTCACGCGCCATGCGATCGAACCCGGCCGTTCCCCCGGCCGCGTGCCAATCACGCTGGCCCAGGTCAGCGACCTGCACCTGCAGCGGATCGGCTCCCTCCACCACCACGTCGCCGAACGGCTGGCCCGCGCCCGCCCCGACGTGGTCCTCTTCACCGGCGACTCCATCGACCGCGCGGAGAAGCTCCCCGTCTTCGCCGAGTTACTCGCGCTCCTCGAGCTGCGTGTCCCCAGCTATGCCATCCTCGGCAACTGGGAGCACTGGGGCGGCGTGGACCTGGACGCGCTCGCGCGCCTGTACGGGCGCCATGGCGGGCGGCTCCTGGTGAACGAGACGGCGGTTCACCACCACCAGGGTCGACGGTTGGCGATCACGGGGCTGGACGACCTGGTGGGCGGGCGGCCGGACCTGCTCGCCGCCGTCCGCAGCGCCGAGCCGGCGAACGCGCGCCTGCTGCTGGCGCACTGCCCCGCGCACCGCGACCGGCTACTCTACGATCAGCCCGAGGTGCGGGTGGGCGGCGCGCTGGTGCGGCCGGGGGTGGACCTGGAAGCGTTGGACTTCAAGATGATGCTCTCCGGCCACACGCACGGCGGGCAGGTGGCGTTCCTGGGCGCGGCGCCGCTCCTCCCGCAGGGGAGCGGCCGCTACGCGCGCGGCTGGTTCCGCGAGCCGGGCCAGATCCCTTTGTACGTGTCGCGGGGCATCGGCACCTCGGTGATCCCGGTGCGCTTCGGCTCGGTCCCCGAGGTGGCGGTGTTCACGCTCTGGGTGTGACGCCGTCGGGTCCTCGAGTCAGATAAAGAAGGCCTCTCACGGAAGTCACAGGGGTCACGGAGGACTGTGGCAGTCCTCCGTGAC
>DASYJZ010000680.1:0-8236 GCA_035995965.1 Longimicrobium sp.
GCCCCATCGCCGTCCACAGCAGCCCCCGCCATCCGCGGTACAGGTGCACGGCGGCGGTCCACGCCAGGATCAGGCAGGTGTAGAGCGCGAACCCGCGCGGCGTGCCGTAGCTCACCCCCAGCAGCAGCGGCGTTCCCAGCCCGCCGATGGCGCCCACCACCGCCAGCGCCTCGGCGTCGCGGCCGAGCGCGAAGCCGAACGCCAGCCCCGTGATCGCCACCATCCCCAGGAACGCGACCAGGTAGCCGACCAGCCCGTAGAGGTTGAAGGCCGCCCAGCCGGTGATGTACCAGGTCGCGATCCCGCCGCCCAGCAGCACCGCGCCGTAGCGCCGGTGCCGGTCCAGCCGCAGCCCCAGCGCGAAGAGCACCGCGCCCACGCTGGCGCCGAAGGCCACGCGCACCAGCGGCGTGAGCCACCCCATCTCGATCGAGTAGCGGAAGAGCAGCCCCGTCCCCAGCAGCACCAGCCCGATCCCCAGCCGGTTGAGCCAGAGCTGGCCGTCCCACCGCAGCCGGGGGATGGAGACGCGGCGGCGGCGCTCCTCGGGAATGCGGGGCGCGTCCGAGGTCCAGACGGGGGCACGCCGCGCCGCGGGGTCGGCGGAGGCCGGGGGACGTGCGGCGAGCCGGCGCTGGAGGTCGTCGACCAGCCGCTCCAGGCGCTCGATGCGCTCGTCGACGCTGCGGGGGTCCTGCGGGGTCATGCGGGTGCGGGCTCGCCGGCGACCAGGTCGCCCTCGGCGTCCTGCCACTCGAGCACGGCGGAGGGGACGGGCGGCGACGGCATCGGGTGCGGCGTGGCGTCGACCACCTGCTGCGGGCGCAGGCGGCCCTCGGGGCCGGCGAACTGGATCTTCACCAGCCCGTAGGCCATCAGCTCGCCGCGGCGGGTGAAGCGGTGCTCCATGAAGAACCAACGCTTATCCCAGCAGAGCAGCCGCGTGCGCAGCTCGTAGCGCTGGAAAGGGTCGAGCGGGCGCCGGAAGCGCACCGTGACGGACGCGACCACGCCGCGCCAGCGCATCCTCCACATCGCCCGCACGATTCCGACGCGCAGCAGCAGGTCCGCGCGCCCCAGGTCCATCACCGTGAGGAACCGCCCGTTGTTCATGTGGAAGTTCAGGTCCAGGTCCGTCGGCAGCACGGTGAGGCGCACCACGGACTCGTCCCCCGGGCCCAGCCGGGGCCGGTAGAAGGACGAGAAGAACACGTACAGCAGGCGGAAGATCAGGTTCATGCGGCGGGAACCGTCGGTCGCTGGATGATGCCGGATGCGCGGAATCTAACCGCCGCGGCGCCGATTCGGCACCACGGGCGGTCATCGGTCGAGCGGTGACCTCCCCCGCCCTTCCACCATCCACTCCTCCACCACGTCGTCGCCGCGAATCCCCCAGAGCCGCTCCTGCAGGTTGACGGAGACGCAGACGTGGTTCGGCACCACGCGCACCCGGTCGCCGACGCGCGGGCGCCAGTCGGTGGCGGAGAGGTCGAGGACGCCGTGCTCCTCGCTGACGGAGCTCACCAGGACGTCGGGGCGGTCGAGGAGGGCGCCGAGCCCGGGGGCGGCACCCGGCAGCGGGTCGCGGGCGATCGCCTTGGCGCCGGCGTCCACCACCGCCTGGCCGGGGACGGCGGTGCTGACGACGGTCGCGAGCACGCTGTACGCGACCTGCTCCCAGGTGCAGGCGCCCACCTCGAAGGTGGTGCGGTCGTTGAAGATGTTCGTCCCCGGGCGGACCTCGGTGGTGCCCTCGACCTCGTGCGAGCGCCAGAAGGTGGGCGTCGATCCGCCGCTCACCACCCGCGGCGGCAGCCCCGCGTCGGCGAGGGCGTCGATGAAGCGGCGGACGGTGGCGGCGAGCGCGGCCAGCAGGATGTCCTGCTCGGCGCCGCGGACGCGGATGTGGCCCGGATAGTACATCACGCCGCGGTATTCCACGCCGTCCAACTCCGCCGCCTGCGTCGCGAGCGCCACCGCTTCCTCCGGCGACTGCACGCCGACGCGCCGCATCCCCACGTCGAGCTCGACCAGCACGCCCACGCGGCGGCCGGCGGCGCGCGCGGCATCCGCCAGCCCCCGCAGCGCCTCCGCCGAGTCGAGGCCGACGGTGAGGCGCACCCGCTCGGGGAGCGCCATCAGCCGATCCAGCTTGGACCTGCCGAGCGGCGGATACGCGAGCAGCAGGTCGTCGACGGCGGTCGCCATCACCTCGGCCTCGCGCGGGGTGGCGAGGGTGACGCCGATCGCGCCGGCGCGCACCTGCTCGGCCGCGAGGGCGCCGATCTTGTGCGTCTTGGTGTGCGGCCGCCAGCCGAGGCCGTGGGCCCGGCAGTACTCGGCCGCGCGCCGCAGGTTGTCGCGCATGCGGTCGACGTCCACCACCGCGGCGGGCGTTTCGAGGTCGTCGAGGGTACGAAGGTCGGGCATCGGCTGCGCCGGTGGATTGTCGATGGAGGTCGAGTCGGCAAGATCCGGGTGGATGCCGCCCGTGTCCAGAGCCAGCCTCGTGATGCCCTCACCGGCGCAGGAACTGCCGCATGCGGCCGGCGACCGCGTCGGGGTGGGTGAGAAAGACGTAGTGGCGTCCGCCGGGGATCTCCACGACCGCGGCGCCGAGGACCTGGCGGCGGAAGCGCTCGCGCTGGTGCGCGAGGATGCGGGACTCGACCGCGAAGCGGCGCTCCGCGACGGTCCGCTGCGCCGGGGTGAGCGACGGCAGCCACGGGTACTTCTCCGCCGCCGTGCGGGGGACGCCATAGATGGCCAGCACCGGCGGCCGGATACGGCGCAGCTCGGCGGGCGGCGTGCCGCGCATCAGCTTCTGCTGGGCCGAGTCCACGATCAGCACCTCGGCGAAGTTCCCCTCGCGGTCGGCGCGGGAGATGGCGCGGACCTCGGACTCGGGGTACCTCGGGCCCGCGAACGCCGACATCCATCGCGCGCGTTCGTCCGGCAGGTCGCGATAGCCGGGCGGCAGCGGCGGGCGCGGGAACGGCCCGGCCACCCACGCCGGATCGGCGTACAGCTCCGCGAAGTCCATCGCCGCGTCCAGGTACACCAGCCGGTCCACCCGCGCCGGGGCGTGCACCGCCAGCCAGTTGAGCTCGCTCCCGCCGAACGAGTGCGCGGCGAACGACGCCCGCGAGATCCGCAGGCTGTCGAGCACCGCCAGGATGTCGTGCGCCAGCGTCGGGGAGTCGTAACCCGATGCCGGGCAGCACGACGCGCCGAAGCCGCGGCGGGTGATGCCGATCACGCGGTGGGCGGCCGTGAACCGCGGCGCGAAGCCGTCGAACACGTGCGCCGTGTTGCCGAAGCCGGCCAGGAACACCAGCGTCGGCCCCGATCCTCCCCAGTCCAGCACCTCCAGCGACACGCCCGGGGAGGCCGCAATCATCCGCACCCGGTGCGGCGAGGGGTCGCGCCATTCCGCCGTCGATCTCGCGGGGGGACGAGCCGCTTCGGCGTGGCAGGCCGCGCCGGCGACACACGCCAGCGCGAGCGCCGCACGGGCACGCGCGCGGCCGGGGACACGGATCCGGGGTCGATGGAGATGTCGCGGGTCCATCGTCGGGCGACGGTCGACGCCCACCATCGCGGTCGTTTCGAGGTCGTCGAGGGTACGAGCGTCGGGCATGGCTGCGCCGGCGGATTGCCGATGGGAGACGAGTCGGCAAGATCCGGGTGGATGGCGTCCGTGTCCAGCGCTAACCTTCGTCCGTGGATGCGCGGATGACCCCCGCATCCCGGACCAGGACCCGCACTCCAGGACCCGACCATGCCCGTCTCCGACTACGAGCGCATCGCCCAGGCGATCCGGTTCATCGAGCAGAACTACCGCCGGCAGCCGAGCCTGGAGGAGGTGGCGAAGAGCGTGTTCCTGAGCGAGTTCCACTTCCAGCGGCTCTTCCGGCGCTGGGTGGGGATCTCGCCCAAGCGCTTCCTGCAGTTCCTCACCGTGGAGCACGCCAAGCGCCGCTTGGAGGAGTGCCGCTCCGTGCTCGACGCCACCTACGACGCCGGCCTCTCCAGCCCCGGGCGCCTGCACGACCTGTTCGTCACCCTGGAGGCCGTCACGCCCGGCGAGTACAAGGCGCGCGGCGCCGGGCTCAAGATCGCCTACGGGGTGCACGAGACTCCCTTCGGCCCGGCGCTGCTCGCGTCGACGGAGCGCGGCCTCTGCGGCCTCTCCTTCGTCGACGACGGCGACGCGGCCGAGGCGGTGGACGAGCTACGCGAGCGCTGGTCGTCCGCGGCGGTGGGCGAGGACGCGCGCGCCACCGAGCCGCTCGCCCGCCGCATCTTCGCCTCCGACGGCGACGACGGGCAGCCGATCCCGCTGTTCGTGCAGGGGACCAACCACCAGGTGCGGGTGTGGGAGGCGCTGCTGCGGGTACCGGCCGGCGCGCTGGTGAGCTACGAGCAGCTCGCCGGCGCCGCGGGGAAGCCCGAGGCGGTGCGCGCCGTCGCCGGGGCCGTGGCACGCAACCAGATCGGCTACGTGATCCCCTGCCACCGCGTGATCCGCAAGCTGGGCGCGTTCGGCGGCTACCGCTGGGGCACCGAGCGCAAGCTGGCGATGCTCGGCTGGGAGGCCGCGCGGGCGCTGGGCGGCGACGCGGACGATGCGGAGGTCGGGAGCCGGGCGCTGGCGTGAAGGGAGCCGTGCATTCGCTGGAGCTGTTCAGAGGGGTCTCACCCGGCGTCGACGGAGGAGAATGGAGGAAGCGAACGATCCTCCGTTGTCCCGGTCGACCCGTGTGATACCGATCCCGACGATCCACCGTGCACTCGTGCAACCCCCCAAGACGTCATCCTGAGGGCCGACCTCGTCTGATCCTTCTAACCGGCAAAGACTTGGCGGGCGGAAGGATCTAAACCCAGCCCATCGATACACCTCCAGGAACGCACAGCCAATCGCGAAAATCTGGTATGAAGACCCCTTTCTGTTTCGGCGGCGGGACCAGGGAGCCGTCCCGTTCCGGAGACAAGCTGCTGATTGCCCTTCATTTCAGGCGGGATTAGAATGGCGGCGAGGGCCCGCGGACATCAGGAGAGACGCGCCCTTCATCCCCCGCACGAGGAGGAGATCATGTCCAAGCTGAGGCTCAACGTCGACGCGCTCCAGGTGCAGTCCTTCCTCACCACCGACGAGCACGGGCAGGCCCCGGGGACGGTCGAGGGGTACGACTCCGGGCGCCCGCCCGGCGCGACGCGGCAACAGAGCTGTCCCGGGTTCGAAGCGACCTGCCCCGTGACCTGCGACGACTACACCTGCGCGGGCTTCACCTGCTACGGCGACAGCTGCGACTACACCTGCCACACCAACGTCTGCGCCTGCGAGCTGAGCGACTTCGGCAGCTGCATCTGCTGATCGTACGGACTGAACGGAAAAATCTCACCCAGCACCAGAGGACCAGAGAGTCGCATGCGATTCTCTGGACGGCTGGGTGAGACATTCCGGTTGAAGGATCCTTCGTTCGATCAGCCGCACCGGTACGAGACGGTTCCCTGCCTGCGTGTCCATGACGATTGCCTGTCGGACCCCGACTATGTACACATGGTGGTACGTGTGGTAACACCAGCGCGGGGAATCCAGACGGGCATGGCGATGAAGGACGTCCGCGAGCAACTCTCCGAGCTCGTAAAGCGCGCGGCGTTTCGCGGCGAAGAGATCACCTTCGGCCCGAACCGCGGCGACGACGTGACGCTGATCGCGACGGAGCGGGTGCGGCGGATGGCGGCGCGGCTGCGCGAGGCGGAGGAGGAGCTCGCCGCCTTCCGGCGCAGCGATCCCGACATGGCGCCGTTCGCGGGGCTGGAGGCGGCGCTCGACGGGGGGACACTCTCGGTGCGGGATGATGAACGGCACTCGCGACGCCTGCTCCCGAACGTGACCGTCGAATCGACCATCGCCCGCGCGGAACGGGTCCGGCTGGGCGGCCGCGACGACCGCGCGCCCGAGTTCCCGCGGTCACGCCCGCGCGCCTGAGCATCGCCGGTGACGGCGTACGAAGAGGTGCCTCACCCCACGCTGCGGCACAATCAGTCACCACGCCAGCTCCCGGCCCTCGCCCGCCAGCACCAGCACGCGGCCACGCACCGGCTCGCCGGTGATGCGCTCCCAGCAGGCGGCGTAGAGGTCCAGCTGGCGGCGGTGGCGCTCCAGCCAACCGTCGTCCGGCGCGGCGGGGTCGGCCGCGCCGGTCTTGTAGTCGACGAGCGTCCACCCGCCCGCCTCGCGGAACGCCAGGTCCACCACGCCCTCCAGCAGCACGTCGCATCCGTCCCCCGTCCCTTCGTCATCCCTGACGCCGATCGCCCGCGCCTCGGCATGGGTGAGGTGGAGCGCGAACGGGGCCTCGGCCAGGCGGCGCTCGGCGGCGGCGGCGCGCGCCCACACCCCGGAGGCGCGGATGGAATCCACCAGTGCAAGCAGCTCGTCCAGCTCGGTGGGCTCGCCCTCCGCGTCCACCGGGCGCGCGGCGTCGGCCAACGCGCCACGGCAGACGGTGGGGAGCGAGTCACGCGGCGCGCCGCGGGCCGCGGCCTCGAGCGCGCGGTGGACGGCCGTTCCCCACCCGGGGCCGCGGCCGGGTAGACGGGCCCTGGCCGGCGGCATCACCGGCGTGCCGCGCGCCACCACCGACGTCACCGACTCCACGCGGTAGCCCGGGCGCGCCAGCTCGCGGCGGCGATCGGCCAGGGCGCGCACGCGCGCCACGATCGACGCCGCATCGTCCTCCAGCTCCGATCGCGGCGGCGGCTGGGGAGCGACGACCGTCAACTCCGCCGCCAGCGCGGGATCGTCCAGCGCCGCGTGGAACGGGCGCCAGGCGGAGGTCTGCGCCGTCCTGCCGCAGCGGGCGACCACCAGCTCGTCCATCGCGCGGGTGGCGGCCACGTACAGCAGGCGCACCTCTTCCGCCGCGTCCCGCTCGGCCTCCAGCGCCGCGTACTCGTCCCACCGGGCGGGCCGGGCCAGGACGTCCGCCGGGCCGCGGCGCGAGGCGTCCGTCACTCGCAGGTAGCCGCGCGCCACGCCATCCTCTCCGCGCTCCACGCAGCGCGCCGGCGCGTGGTCCGGACCGGGGGCGGGACAGGCGAGGACCACCACGCGCGCCTCCAGCCCCTTCGCCCGGTGCAGGTTCATCACCCGCACGGCGTCGCTCCCGCCCGGCTGCAGGGGCGCGTCGGCGTCCGCGTCCAGCGCGCCCTCCAGCACGTCCGCCGCCTCGGCCAGCGACGACGCGCCGCCGGGCGACAGCGTGCGCAGCGCGTCGAGCGCGAAGAGGAGCGCCCCCGCGCGCGGACCGCCCAGCTCGCCGGCCGCCGCGTACGGGAGGACCCCCAGCCGGTCCGCGACGGCCGGCACCGCGGCGTCCGCCGGGAGCGCGCGGGCCATGCGCCCCAGCCCGCCCAGCGCGGCGAGCGCGTCGCCCACAGGGCCGGGGACCGGCTGGTCGTCCGCCGCGGAGAACGAGCCGCCGCTCGCCACGTGCGCGAACAGGTCGTCGTGCGAGAGGCCGAAGAACAGCCCTTCGAGCACGGCCACGGTCAGCACCGCGTCCCCCGGGTCGGCGAGCGCGCGGAGGAGGAGGACCAGCTCGCGCAGCTCCTCGTCCGCGCCCACGCCGGCCCCGGAGAGCTCTACCGCCACCCCGTGTGCCTCCAGCGCCCGGGCGTACTCCGCGAGATGGTGCCGGGTGCGGGTGAGCACCATGAAGTCGCCCGCGACACGCTCGCCCGACGCGACGCGGGCGGCGATCCACGATGCCAGGGCCGCCGCGTCGGGGACGCTGATGCGCCGGCCGCCCACCGCGCCGCGGCCCGCCGCCGGCTCGACGGCGTACCACGCGACCCGCTCGGGGCCGCGTGGACCGGGGCGCGCGCGCAGGGGCGCGAACGCCGCCTGCCGCCCGTCTCCGGCCGCCGGGAAGAGGCCGCCGAAGACGCCGTTCACCAGCGCCTCCACCGCCGGGCCGGAGCGGAAGCTCGCGGTGAGCTCCAGCACCGCGCCGAAGCCGCGGAAGCGCTCCTTCACCCGGTGGTAGGCGGCGAGGTCGGCGCGGCGGAAGCGGTAGATGCTCTGCCTGGGGTCGCCCACCAGGAAGAGCGCGCCCGGACGCGGCGTGGCGCGGCACCAGTCGCCCACGGCGGGATCGGACGCGGCCAAGAGGAACAGCACCTCCGCCTGCATGGGGTCCGTGTCCTGGAACTCGTCCACCAGCAG
>DASYJZ010000681.1:0-6760 GCA_035995965.1 Longimicrobium sp.
CACTTTTGTTGTCCCATCACGCCGTCACCACGTCCACCGTGAGATGTGGCTCGATCTCGGACTTGGGGATCAGCGCGGGCCAGTACGCCACGATCTCCTGCACCCGCGGGCGGCCGCCGGCGAAGCCCGTGACGGACGGGGGGCCGGCCAGCACCAGGGGCGCGATCTCCTTGGTGAAGCGGTCCACCGCGGCCATGTCCTGGCCGCGCACGCTCCAGCGCACCGTGACCTCCGGCAGGTCGCGCGGCGGCGGGCCGGCGAGGGGGCCGTGGGTGGCGTTCCAGCCGACGTACTCGGTGAGCACCTCGTCGAACTCCAGCCCCAGGCGGTCGAGGCGCGCGCGGAGGACGCGGTCGGCCGCCTGGGCCTTCTCCACCGCGTCGGGCCAGGCGTACACCAGCGTCCCCGTGGCCTTGTAGCCGTCGGAGTAGCTGACGCTGACCTTGAGGAGCTCGGTAGGGCCGGCCCCGCGCACGCCGGAGACGCGCACCCGGTCCGTGCCGGCGTCGTCCAGGCGGATGGTGGTGAAGTCGGCCACGCAGTCGGGGGTGATGTAGCTCTTCGGGTCGCCCATCTCGTACAGGAGCTGCTCCTTCACCACGGGGACGGCCACGCGGCCGCCGGTGCCGTCGTGCTTGGTGACCACGAAGGAGCCGTCCGGCGCCGCCTCGATGATGGGGTAGCCGACGTTCGCCAGGTCCGGCATCTCGCGCCAGCTCCAGAGGCAGTTGCCGCCGGAGCTCTGCGCGCCGCACTCGTTGATGTGCCCCGCCACCACCCCCGCGGCGATGCGGTCGTGGTCGTCCCACCCCCAGCCGAACTCGTGGATCATCGGCGCGTAGGTGAGCGCCGTGTCGGTCGAGCGGCCGGTGATCACCACGTGCGCGTCGCGCCGCAGCGCCTCCACGATCGGCCGCGCGCCGATGTAGGCGTTGGCGCTCTGCACCCGGCCGAGGACGGAGGAGAGCGGCTCGCCCGTCTCCATGTTCCTCAGCTCCACCCCGCGCGCCAGCAGGTCGGGGAGGCGCTCCAGGATGTCGTCGCCGGTGATCATCCCCACCCGCGCGCGGCCCCGCAGGCCCACGCGGCGCGCCTCCTCCAGCACGGCGTCGCGGCAGCCGGCGGGGTTCACGCCGCCGGCGTTGGCCACCACCCGGATGCCGCGCTCCACCACGGCGGGGAGGATCTCGCCCATCAGCGGCACGAAGTCGCGCGCGTAGCCCAGCGCCGGGTTGCGCGCGCGCTGCTTCTGCATGATCGACATGGTGACCTCGGCCAGGTAGTCGAGCATCAGGTAGTCGATCGGGCCGCCCTCCACCTGCTGGCGCGGGGCGTCGAGCTGGTCGCCCCAGAACCCCTGCCCCGAGGCGATGCGGATCTTGTCTCTCATGCGGAATCCGAAGATTTCGTCAGGAAAATGCGACTGAGCTCGCGGCTAAAACGGCACGCAGTCCGCCTTCGCGGACTTCAACTGTACCGCCTGGCTGCGTCCGGCGCGTGCCGGAAGCATGCGAGGTGCCGCGCCGTGCGGCACCTCGCGTAATGCACCCTCTGAACCGAAAGCGTTCGTCAGCGAGGTGGCAACGGCAACCCCAGTGCCTCGTCGACGCTGACGGTGCGGCCTTCGAGTGCCGGTGACGACCACGACTCACCCGGCGTATACGTCTGCACGTCCGTGTACTCGCCACCGACAGGATTCAGGTGCACGGTCACCGATGAACCGTTCACGTCCTCCAGCCAGAACTCCGGGATCGCCGCTCGTGCGTATCTCGGGCCCTTTACCTCGCGATCCGTGCCTCTCGACGATTCGGCGACCTCGACCAGGAGCAACGCATCCCACGGCCCGGCCTCCCGAGAGCGATACCGATCCTCGTGCATGCGCAGCAGCACGAGGTCGGGCTGCGGTGCCTCGACCGGATTGAAACGCAACGGACTCTGCACGCGCAGAATGGCTCGACCCGCCATCCACTTGCCAAGCAGCGCGGTCAGCTCGTCGACGACGTAGATGTGGCGGTGCCCAACGGGCGTCATCCTGACGATCTCTCCGTCGATCAGTTCGGTGCGTTCGTCCTCGCCGAGAATCCCGGCTCTTCCGAGCTCGACGTACTGGTCGTACGTCCAGCAGTGTGGAGTCCACCCGCCGGTCTTGTCCTGGACCACTCCGGAGATCAGCTCCGCGCACTCCGGCACGATCAGCAGCGGCCCCATGCGCTCGAACTCGTCGGAGTTGAAAAGGCGGCGGTGAATCGCTACAGCCGAATCCATGTCACGTCTCCTTTCCAGCTCTCCCTCACGTCAGGTGCGGCGGCAGGACGAAGGCGCCCAGGTGCGGGCCGGGGTTGTTGAGCGCCGTCTTCAGCGCCAGCGACAGGGCGGCGCGCGTCTCCTCGGGGAGGATCACCGCGTCCACGAAGCCGCGGGCGGCGGCGAACCTGGCGTCGAGCTGGTGGTCGTAGTCGGTGCGCACGGCGTCCATCTTCTCCCGCAGCGCGGCGTCGGGCTGCTCGCCGGCCTTCTTCAGCTCGTCGAGCTGGGTCCCGAACAGGGCCATCACCGCGCTGTCGCCCTCCATCACCCCCATCCGCCCGGTGGGCCAGGTGAAGATGAAGTCGGGGTCGAAGCCCTGCCCCGCCATGGCGTAGTATCCCGCGCCCGAGGCGTGGTTCACCGTGAGCACCAGCTTGGGCACCGTGGCCGTGGCCATCGCCTCCACGAAGCGGGCGCCGGCGCGGATGATCCCGCTGTGCTCCGCCTCCGTGCCCACCATGAAGCCGGAGACGTCCTGCACGAACAGGATCGGCGTGCGGTGCCGGTTCAGGGTGTCGATGAAGTAGGCCACCTTCTCCGCGCTGTCGGCGTAGACGATGCCGCCGAACCTGGGCCGGCCGCCGTGCGGATCCTGCAGCATCCCCCGTGCGTTGGCGATCACCCCCACCGGGGTGCCGGCGATGCGCGCCGTGCCGCAGATCATCTCAGGCGCGTAGTCGGCCTGGAACTCGTCCAGGTCGCCCGCGTCGATGATGCAGGCCAGCAGCGCGCGCATGTCGTACGGCTGGCGGTGGTCCGCCGGAAGCACCTGGTAGAGGTCGGCCTCGGGGCGGCTCGGGTCCTGCGCGTCGAACGACGACTGCGGCACCGGCGCGGGGAGCGGCAGCTCGCGCACCAGGTCGCGGATCTTCGCCACGCACGCGCGGTCGTCGGGCACGCGGAAGTGCGCCACGCCGGAGATGGCGTTGTGCGTCCAGGCGCCGCCCAGCGTCTCGGCGTCGGCGGTCTCGCCGGTGGCGCCCTTCACCAGGTTGGGCCCGCCCAGCCCCATGAACGACGTCCCCTCCACCATCAGGATCACGTCGCTGAGCGCCGGCAGGTACGCGCCCCCGGCGATGCACGGCCCCATCACCGCGGCGATCTGCGGCACCTTCAGGTAGCGCCGCATCACCGAGTTGTAGTAGAAGATGCGGCTGGCGCCGTACTGCCCCGGGAACACGCCGCCCTGGTAGGGGAGGTTCACCCCCGCGCTGTCCACCAGGTAGACGATGGGCACGCGCGAGCGCATGGCGATCTCCTGCGCGCGCAAGATCTTGGTGATGGTCTCGGGCCACCACGACCCCGCCTTGACCGTCGCGTCGTTGGCGACGACCACCACCTCGCGCCCCGCGACGGTGCCGACGCCGGTGACCACGCCGGCGCCGGGTGCCTGTCCGTCGTAGCGGTCGTACGCCACCAGCAGCCCGATCTCCTGGAAGCGCGTGCGCGGGTCCAGCAGCAGGCCGATGCGCTCGCGGGCGGTCAGCTTGCCGTCGGCGTGCTGCTTCTCGATGCGCTTCTTCCCGCCGCCCAGGCGCAGGCGCGCCTCCAGCTCCGCCAGCTCGCGCGCCAGCCGGCGGGCGCGGGACTCGGTCTCCGCGGGGGCCTCGGCGGCGGGGGCGGCGGCGCTCATTGCGCGGCGAGCTCGCGGTCGCGGCCGTGCTCCGCGAACCAGCCGCGGATGTACTCCACCGCGTCGCCCGTGGTGGTGCCGGGGCCGAAGAGGCGGCCGATCCCCTGCTCCTCCAGCGCGCGCATGTCCTCTTCGGGGATGATGCCGCCGCCGGTGATCAGCACGTGGTCGGCCCCTTCCTCGTCGAGTAGCGCCTTCACCCGCGGGAAGAGCGTCATGTGCGCGCCGGAGAGGATGGACATGGCCACCACGTCCGCGTCTTCCTGGATGGCGGCGCTGACCACCATCTCGGGGGTCTGGTGCAGCCCGGTGTAGATCACCTCCATCCCCGCGTCGCGCAGGGCGGCGGCGATCACCTTGGCGCCGCGGTCGTGCCCGTCGAGCCCGGGCTTGGCGACCAGCACGCGGATCTTCCGTTCGGCCATGGGTCGGAACTTCGTTCGAGATCGGCGGATGGCGCCGCCCCACAGGTCGGGGCGGAGCCTGCTAAACATAGGCCGCGCCGCACGCGCGCGGCAAGCGCGGGCGGTCGCGCGCGCCCCGGCGATCTGGGTGAAGCTGCAGCACCTCTTCCACCCGGTGAAGCTGTACCTGATGGCGACGCCGCGGGTGGGCAACGACGCCTTCGTGAGCGCCTTCAACTTCTTCGTGCCGTCGGCCTGCAGCATCGTCAACCTGTCGGACCTGGTGCCGGAGCTGCCGCCGATCCATCACGTACCGCGGCCACTCACGCGGAGACGCGAAGACGCCGAGAGATCCGGCCAGGCCTCTCTCGCGCCTCCGCGTCTCCGCGATGCCTGCGCTCTCGCGGCGCGAGGGATCGATACGGCTCGGTGTCAGCAGGGTGGGGCCGTCGGCCCGCACATCGCGTCGTCCGTCGCGCAACCGACGATGTTGGTGCAGTCGTCCAGCGTACCACAGCGGTACGCATCGCACGTGTCGCAGCTCAGGACGCAGGTGTTTTGGGCCACTCCGCCGCAGGTTGGTCCCTCGCAGGTCTCGTCGGTGTTGCACGTGTGCGTCACGCCGTTGCCGTGCACGGTCCCCCACCGGCCTGCGTCCGCACCCGTGGCGAACGACTCCACCGTCAGATCTTCCATGCTGAGTCTTAGCTTGTTCATGGGACCTCCTTGTTGGCAGGGGTAGAAGATCGCCATCTCCGGTTGGAGAGCGAGTTGGAGCAATTTGACATTATCCGTCCAAAAAGGACAGCACAAGCATCGGCAAAGCACCGGAGCGGATGCCCCCGCGTCCGATGGGTCAGCTGACGGCGCGCTCCGGGACCGCATCCCCCCGCTCGAACGCCTCCACCAGCGCGTGCAGCCCGCCGATGCCGCCGGCGGTGATGCGCACACCCTCCGGCAGCCCGTCGTCCGTCCAGCCGCCGAGGAAGAGGCGCGCGAACGCGTCCGCCGGGCCGGTGGCGCGCACGTCGGCCTGGCCGGCGGCGCCGCGCGCGATCTCGACGCCCTCGGCCAGCCGGAAGGTGTAGGGCACGTCGCCGACCACGAGCTCGGCCGTGAGCTTCGCGCCGCCACGGTAGCGGCGGCGGAGCGCGACCATCAGCCACTCCAGGCTGCGGTGCTCGCCCCCCGCGGGCATGCCCATCCACCGAAATCCCCATCGCCCCAGCGCGTGCACGGCCGGCTCCAGCGCGCGGCCGACCTCCGTCAGCCGATAGGCCTGCCCGCCCTCGCCGGCGGCGGCGCGGATGCGCTCCAGCAGGCCGTGCTCCTCCATCTCCTTCAGGCGCTTCGCCAGCAGGTTGGTGGTGATGCCCGGGAGTCCGCGCAGCAGCTCCGAGTAGCGCAGCGGGCCGAGAATGAGGTTGCGGACGACGAGCAGCGTCCAGCGCTCGCCGACCACGTCGAGCGCCTTCGCCAGCCCGCAGTACTGCGCGTACGAGCGCCTGCTCATCGTGATGCTTGCCTTTCTGAGTACGATCACTTTACTATTGGATAGCGACGACCGAATACACCTTAGCGGGGGGATGGGGAGATGGTCAAGGCATCGATGGGGCTGGCGGTGGCGTTCGGGGTGCTAGCGGTGCTGGTCGCGGCGGCGTTCCCGCTCCTCCTCCACCGCGCCGAATCCGCCGCGGGCTACGCGGCCGGGGCGAACCGGCGGGCCCTGCGCGCGGCGCTGGCGACGGCGGTGTGGATGGCCGCGACCTTCGCGGCCGCGGCCTCGGGGCGCCTCAGCTTCGCCACCGTGCCGCCGACGATGGCGGTGGTAATCGTGCTCTCCCTGGCGCTGGCGCTGCGGATCGGGGTGTCGGGGACGGGCGGGCGGATCGCGGCGGGGGTGCCGCTGGCGCTGCTGGTGGGCGTGCAGGGCTTCCGGCTGCCACTGGAGCTGCTGATGCACCGGGCGTACGCCGAGGGATTGATGCCGGTGCAGATGAGCTACTCGGGGCGCAACTTCGACATCGTGACGGGGACCACGGCGATCCTGCTCGCCGCGGCGCTCTGGCTCGCGCCGCAGCGCGTCTCGCCGAAGCTGGTGCTGCTCTGGAACGTGCTCGGCTCCCTGCTGCTGCTGAACGTGCTGACGATCGCCATCCTCTCCGCACCGACGCCGCTACGCGTGTTCACCAACGAGCCGGCGAACGTCTGGATCACGCAGGCGCCGTTCGTCTGGCTCCCGGCCGTGTTCGTCGCCGCGGCGCTGGCGGGCCACATCGTGATCTTCCGCCGGCTGCGGCTGGAAATGGCCGCGTCGAACCTGCGGCGGGCCGGGTCAGAGGCGCAGGTGCGCACGCCCGCCGCGATCGGGTAGTCCCGAATCAGCAAAGACATCCTCACGCAGAGCCGTGGTGCC